>CAYUPJ010000043.1:0-23100 GCA_964446635.1 uncultured Anaerolineae bacterium | reverse complement strand
GGACCCCTCCCCAGGAGTGGCCCGCAGGCACGGTTGACGTTGCAGGATGGTGAGCAGCTATCTACATCGCTGCCTTGACAGCCGGTGACGTTGATACACTCACACTTGTAAAAAACCGGGCTACCGCCGCGGTCGTTGCTCCCTGCCTACTCCCCGCTACTCACTTCCGACTTGACAAAGTTACAAAATGCTATTCATCGGGTCTAGGTTTGTAACGAGGCACTTGTCGAGACAGTGGTCGTTGAGAAGACTGGTTTCAATCCCCTATTCATCGGGTCTAGGTTTGTAACGGTGACTGCCTGGCTGATGATCTATGGCAGATGATCTTAGTTTCAATCCCCTATTCATCGGGTCTAGGTTTGTAACTTGTTTTAGGGATCGGTGCGGTGGGGCTTTATTCTCTGGTTTCAATCCCCTATTCATCGGGTCTAGGTTTGTAACCTGCTAAATGGTGTCGGTGAGGTGGCCGCTCTCCGCAAGTTTCAATCCCCTATTCATCGGGTCTAGGTTTGTAACTAGCTTCCAGGGATTAGATGAGATATCATCTTGCAGGCGTTTCAATCCCCTATTCATCGGGTCTAGGTTTGTAACTCCTATTGCTCTTCATGTACAAACCGGGGCTATAAAAGTTTCAATCCCCTATTCATCGGGTCTAGGTTTGTAACTTGGGCTATGTTGATCCTCCCATGATCACCGAGCGGTGGTTTCAATCCCCTATTCATCGGGTCTAGGTTTGTAACTAGTGATATTGAGCAAGAAGCCCACGAAAGAAGAAGGTTTCAATCCCCTATTCATCGGGTCTAGGTTTGTAACTTCTTTCTAGCTTGCACGTGAGCATCAGGGATGCCTTGGTTTCAATCCCCTATTCATCGGGTCTAGGTTTGTAACCTCTCGCCAAGCTCCAGGCCGGCGGCCAGCAGGTTAAGTTTCAATCCCCTATTCATCGGGTCTAGGTTTGTAACTTGAGGAGGGCCTCTGCTACTTGCCTGCGGAGTTCGAGTTTCAATCCCCTATTCATCGGGTCTAGGTTTGTAACTCGGCTTCTCGCCCACGTACCGGGTAATGCCACTGAAGTTTCAATCCCCTATTCATCGGGTCTAGGTTTGTAACTTGGCCCTGTGTAAACTGGCCGACGTCGACGCCTTAGTTTCAATCCCCTATTCATCGGGTCTAGGTTTGTAACCTGGGCTGAAGAACGCCCACTTCTCCTCGGCTGAGCCGGGTTTCAATCCCCTATTCATCGGGTCTAGGTTTGTAACCCAAGAACGCTGAAGACTCCAGCTACGCGTTCATCGTTTCAATCCCCTATTCATCGGGTCTAGGTTTGTAACGTGGCGTAACTGCGTTCGCTACCAGCTGGTGTTTGGTTTCAATCCCCTATTCATCGGGTCTAGGTTTGTAACAAAAACTTTTCCCTCTCAATAAACCAAGAGGGGTTTGTTTCAATCCCCTATTCATCGGGTCTAGGTTTGTAACCCCAGGAAACGATTGATGAGTTGGAGAGGGTGGTTCAAGTTTCAATCCCCTATTCATCGGGTCTAGGTTTGTAACCGGGCACCGGCGATTCTGGTTCTGGACCGCTCCAAGTTTCAATCCCCTATTCATCGGGTCTAGGTTTGTAACCCAAAAGGGAGCCTGCTGGCTCCCATTCTCCTAGAAAAGTTTCAATCCCCTATTCATCGGGTCTAGGTTTGTAACCACGGCTACGCCAACCTCGACACCGACGAGTACGCCAAGTTTCAATCCCCTATTCATCGGGTCTAGGTTTGTAACTTGAATCAGGAGCCGTAAGCCCTTTGGCACGGGAGTTTCAATCCCCTATTCATCGGGTCTAGGTTTGTAACTCCGTGAGATGCTTTACTAAGCCAATTCCTACTGAGTTTCAATCCCCTATTCATCGGGTCTAGGTTTGTAACTGGCGGTAGAGCACCAAGTCAACGGTCATGATGGTGCTGAGTTTCAATCCCCTATTCATCGGGTCTAGGTTTGTAACAAGTCATCGGTGCTACTGCAGCCCGAGACATCACCGGTTTCAATCCCCTATTCATCGGGTCTAGGTTTGTAACCAGACGGAGACTGTTGTTGGGGGTGTGGCAGTAGTCGCGTTTCAATCCCCTATTCATCGGGTCTAGGTTTGTAACTCTGTTTTTGGTGCTCACCATGATGCTGACCCTGACAAGTTTCAATCCCCTATTCATCGGGTCTAGGTTTGTAACCATCCAGTAACATCGGCATGAAGTACCAGTATGATGAGTTTCAATCCCCTATTCATCGGGTCTAGGTTTGTAACGCTCGAAAGGCAGGTTCGAGAACATTTACTCGGTCACGTTTCAATCCCCTATTCATCGGGTCTAGGTTTGTAACGCGACGAGGGAGAGTCAGCACTGCCGCCGCGTCCGACGTTTCAATCCCCTATTCATCGGGTCTAGGTTTGTAACGCAGAGTCAGCAGCACCCGTCTGGGCGCCGACGCCAGAGTTTCAATCCCCTATTCATCGGGTCTAGGTTTGTAACTGTGGTCGTAGGCCTGTTCGTTTGGCCCGGGTGGCTTAAGTTTCAATCCCCTATTCATCGGGTCTAGGTTTGTAACTTGGGGGCAAGGATCTGCTTGGCAACCCCGCGGTCAAAGTTTCAATCCCCTATTCATCGGGTCTAGGTTTGTAACTTGGTCATTCTTACCACCCATCAGGTGGAGACCACCAAGTTTCAATCCCCTATTCATCGGGTCTAGGTTTGTAACCCGAGGAGATCAACCCTTTTCCTCGGGCGATCACGTAGTTTCAATCCCCTATTCATCGGGTCTAGGTTTGTAACGAGACAAAAATGAGTTTAGTCATGAACAACCAAAAAGTTTCAATCCCCTATTCATCGGGTCTAGGTTTGTAACCAGGCACCCAATTTCGAGGGTATGGTGTTGACACTGGTTTCAATCCCCTATTCATCGGGTCTAGGTTTGTAACGCACGGGAGGAATGGCTCGCACGAGCAAGGCCAACCAGGTTTCAATCCCCTATTCATCGGGTCTAGGTTTGTAACCCGAAGAAAGGCCTCATCGCCGCATTAAAATAAAGCGGTTTCAATCCCCTATTCATCGGGTCTAGGTTTGTAACTTTTCTTTCCTTTGTTGCCTCGGGCTCAACTGCCAAAAAGTTTCAATCCCCTATTCATCGGGTCTAGGTTTGTAACTCGGTATCACCATCAAACGGGGCAAACGTACAGTCCAGTTTCAATCCCCTATTCATCGGGTCTAGGTTTGTAACTAGTGGGTACGCAAACACGTACTCAACAGGAGAGTGTAGGTTTCAATCCCCTATTCATCGGGTCTAGGTTTGTAACCTGGAGGAGCTGATCTTAGAGCTTCAGGTGGGGATCGTTTCAATCCCCTATTCATCGGGTCTAGGTTTGTAACTTTTGGGTCCTAGCGTGTTAGTAGAAGCTCTAAGATCGTTTCAATCCCCTATTCATCGGGTCTAGGTTTGTAACGACTTCGACCAACATCAGTTGGTGCCTCGGTGTCCTGGTTTCAATCCCCTATTCATCGGGTCTAGGTTTGTAACGATCCGGCTGAGGCACTTCGACGACCTGTGGCTCGATTGGTTTCAATCCCCTATTCATCGGGTCTAGGTTTGTAACCTGGCAAGCCTTATCGGTGGGCGACGCCTGTCTCGTTTCAATCCCCTATTCATCGGGTCTAGGTTTGTAACCCGAGAAGAACCTCAGGACGACAGGGGGCGTAGACGGGTTTCAATCCCCTATTCATCGGGTCTAGGTTTGTAACTAGGATAGTCGTAGTTCGGGGAGGCCTTCCCCAAGTTTCAATCCCCTATTCATCGGGTCTAGGTTTGTAACTAGGGTAGCGAGCAGATTAGGGGCAGACGGGATGGGGGTTTCAATCCCCTATTCATCGGGTCTAGGTTTGTAACCGGGAGAAAGATATGAATGGCTATATCACGCCGTTTTGGTTTCAATCCCCTATTCATCGGGTCTAGGTTTGTAACGAGGGGCCACAGTCTCTCCTGTGCCCCTCTGGCGGAGTTTCAATCCCCTATTCATCGGGTCTAGGTTTGTAACCAGATCATGAACATCGGCACCCGCCCCGCGGTCCTGCAGGTTTCAATCCCCTATTCATCGGGTCTAGGTTTGTAACGTAAAAGCATCACGGTCGAGTTCGGAGATGATAACTTGTTTCAATCCCCTATTCATCGGGTCTAGGTTTGTAACCCGGCTACGCCAGTGGTGCCTGCAGGCCCTACAGTAGGGTTTCAATCCCCTATTCATCGGGTCTAGGTTTGTAACTTAAGGTATATCCTTTAGACCAATGTGCGCCCATTAGTTTCAATCCCCTATTCATCGGGTCTAGGTTTGTAACGGTATAGTGGACGCCGCGCTCGGACAGCAGCATGAAGTTTCAATCCCCTATTCATCGGGTCTAGGTTTGTAACCTGACCTACGCACACCCCCCGGGTATCCACACCCTAAAGTTTCAATCCCCTATTCATCGGGTCTAGGTTTGTAACTTCTCAAACTGACAGCGTTCGTCGTCCTTGCCTTAGGTTTCAATCCCCTATTCATCGGGTCTAGGTTTGTAACGCAAAATAACTTTCAGTGAGGAAGCTACGTGAACAAAGTTTCAATCCCCTATTCATCGGGTCTAGGTTTGTAACCTGTCATGGCTACGGGCAAACGTAAAGCCCACAACGTTTCAATCCCCTATTCATCGGGTCTAGGTTTGTAACTCTTCGTGAATGGTGTCCAGGTCGTGACGGACACTGTGGTTTCAATCCCCTATTCATCGGGTCTAGGTTTGTAACGCTCTCGTACGCGAGCGGTCTCTATGAGGGAACCGGGTTTCAATCCCCTATTCATCGGGTCTAGGTTTGTAACGTCCGGTCAAGGCCGGGTACGTCGTCGGCACCGAGAATGTTTCAATCCCCTATTCATCGGGTCTAGGTTTGTAACTTTGCAGTCTCATATCTTGGTGGGCCGGTGCCTACCACGTTTCAATCCCCTATTCATCGGGTCTAGGTTTGTAACCAGACAATCTACAACTAAAACCCTGAAGGAGGAGAAGAGGTTTCAATCCCCTATTCATCGGGTCTAGGTTTGTAACGTGTCGGCAGCACAGGAGTAGGTGTGGGCTTGGGTGAGTTTCAATCCCCTATTCATCGGGTCTAGGTTTGTAACCAAGGAGTTATCTTGTTTGGGTGGTTGCATGTTGTATGGGTTTCAATCCCCTATTCATCGGGTCTAGGTTTGTAACCCTGATGATACTGTCAATCTAGACTGTCGTTGGACACGTTTCAATCCCCTATTCATCGGGTCTAGGTTTGTAACTTGTAGTAATCCGTTGGTTGCTAGAGCTACGGCTCTGGTGTTTCAATCCCCTATTCATCGGGTCTAGGTTTGTAACTTGGGTCATGCAGGGTCACCCTGATCGGCCAGCAGGAAAAGTTTCAATCCCCTATTCATCGGGTCTAGGTTTGTAACTTCGCCGCGTACAGAAAAGAAAGTAGGAGGGATGAGTTTCAATCCCCTATTCATCGGGTCTAGGTTTGTAACTGGGGCGAAGATGGAGACCTCCGCTAAGGACAATGCGTTTCAATCCCCTATTCATCGGGTCTAGGTTTGTAACCTCACTACCTCGGGCAGGAACAAAGGCAGCCCCTGGAGTTTCAATCCCCTATTCATCGGGTCTAGGTTTGTAACCATGGCGATTGTCAGAAGGGTGGCCAGCGCGAAGCGTTTCAATCCCCTATTCATCGGGTCTAGGTTTGTAACTCCTGGAACGACGACGTCCCGCCTGTCACCACCCTTGTTTCAATCCCCTATTCATCGGGTCTAGGTTTGTAACGACGTGATCGAGAGTCCGCAGTTTGCGGAGACGCTGGCCAAGTTTCAATCCCCTATTCATCGGGTCTAGGTTTGTAACTAGGCGGACGGAACCCAGAAAGGGGGTGGTTGTCGAAGGTTTCAATCCCCTATTCATCGGGTCTAGGTTTGTAACCACGATAGACGTCTTTGGTGGCTTGTTGGCCAAGAACGTTTCAATCCCCTATTCATCGGGTCTAGGTTTGTAACTCGACTAACGGGTCTGCGATTCCGGACACTGGAGCCAAGTTTCAATCCCCTATTCATCGGGTCTAGGTTTGTAACCGAGGTGGACACCATTCAACTCTCGGCAAGGGGCGAGTTTCAATCCCCTATTCATCGGGTCTAGGTTTGTAACCTGGCCTCCGAGGTGGTGGGCGTAGACGTAACCAAGTTTCAATCCCCTATTCATCGGGTCTAGGTTTGTAACTTGGGACCATCATCCAACATGTGGCTGATTTCCAACGTTTCAATCCCCTATTCATCGGGTCTAGGTTTGTAACCCGGACTTTTGGGGCGAAGAGACACCGAGTCTTCAATGTTTCAATCCCCTATTCATCGGGTCTAGGTTTGTAACTTGGTTAAAGCTTTGGTAAGCCGAGGCTTGCCAAAGGAAGTTTCAATCCCCTATTCATCGGGTCTAGGTTTGTAACTGAGAACAGCCGACTTCCGTAGTCGGTCTCTTAGTCTCGTTTCAATCCCCTATTCATCGGGTCTAGGTTTGTAACGTAATCCGTCGGGCTGTATGCAGGACGGTTGGATGCATGGTTTCAATCCCCTATTCATCGGGTCTAGGTTTGTAACGCGGTTATTGCGTTTGCGTTCCAAGTATGTTTTAATAGTTTCAATCCCCTATTCATCGGGTCTAGGTTTGTAACTTCTACGCCTTGGGTATATTCTTCAGCGAGAGGATCGTTGTTTCAATCCCCTATTCATCGGGTCTAGGTTTGTAACCAAGGTTGGGGATCGTAAAGGAGAGGTATGGCACTTGTTTCAATCCCCTATTCATCGGGTCTAGGTTTGTAACTTTGGGCTTATAGCCGGCTTCTCAGTCGCCTTAGTATTGTTTCAATCCCCTATTCATCGGGTCTAGGTTTGTAACGATAGCTAACGTCGTGCTCGGTCGGGCGGTAGCGCAGGGTTTCAATCCCCTATTCATCGGGTCTAGGTTTGTAACTAGGTCGTATCCCCGCCGGGATCGACGCTGCTGCCGAGTTTCAATCCCCTATTCATCGGGTCTAGGTTTGTAACCCGGGATGATCGGGGTCGGTAGCGAGGCATACAAGGGGTTTCAATCCCCTATTCATCGGGTCTAGGTTTGTAACGTGTGATGAAGGGGATTGCTGTGTATTGGGCTGGGAAGGTTTCAATCCCCTATTCATCGGGTCTAGGTTTGTAACGAAGGGGGATAAGGGAGCGGGGGAAAAAAAGGACGAAGTTTCAATCCCCTATTCATCGGGTCTAGGTTTGTAACCATCGATGGAGGAACTTTGGTTTCTACCTCGGTATCGTTTCAATCCCCTATTCATCGGGTCTAGGTTTGTAACTTACCATGAGTGCCTCGCGAGCATCAAGTCAAGAAAAGTTTCAATCCCCTATTCATCGGGTCTAGGTTTGTAACATGGACGACCGATATGAGTTAGACAACGCGTATTCGTTTCAATCCCCTATTCATCGGGTCTAGGTTTGTAACTTCTCCCATCCATCTGAAACAATCGAATTTCCCAAGTTTCAATCCCCTATTCATCGGGTCTAGGTTTGTAACAACTGGCACGACGGTCGGGCGCCGAGTTCTATGTGGAGTTTCAATCCCCTATTCATCGGGTCTAGGTTTGTAACCGCTCTCAAAAAAGCTCCCGCTAACTCGCTTCTCCTCCATTCTCCTCTCGTTTCCTCGCTTCTGCGCCAGCCTTCCGAGCATCTCCTTTTTTGCCTCCTTTTCGACCCCTAAATCGGCCCTCTTGTGCACAAAATAGCTCGCCCCAGCTCTCGTTTCCTCACGTTTTCTCGCCCTAGCTCGTTTTCCGAGCATCTCGGCCCTTTTGAGCCTCTCCAAGACCCGAAAAGGCCACTTTTTCGGAATTGGTTATGTCGAACTCCCCTCCCGCCAAACCCTCAACCGCTCTACGATCTCCCCCGGCCCACAAGCCGCTAATACAATGTGACCACTGTCTAAAAAAATCACCGCCTCTATCTTCAACCCATAGGTCACGTTGATGACTAAACCTTCCTCATCAGCCCGACTGACTACCCGCTTGATGGGCGCCGAATCAGGACTGGCTATGGCGATAATGCGATCCACAGCAATAACCGCCTTGTCCCCAACAGGCATTAGCTCGATCCCCATTTTACACCACCTGACTCATTCTGTCAAAACCCACAGCCAACCTACACCACAATGGTCGGCCTCTCCTTCGTCACTTTGGCCCCCGCCGTAGCCTCGATCTTCCCCCGACAGGCATCACAAAGATAGTAGTAACGCACTAAGTCCTTGTCCTCCTCAATGACCTTGTCCACCGCCGCCTTCATTTTCTTCAACCCCCCTTTGTCCAAAAGGCACTCAAATACGCTGTATTGCACCGGCGTGCCAAAGTTCTTCAAGGTGTTGTGCAGCTTCGTCCGCCGCTTGTCATCACTGATGTCATACGCCACCACAATAAACATCTTCGCCATCTCAACTCATCTCCACCAGAATGAATGATTGGACGTTTCACGCTTCACGTTTCACGTTTCACGCTTCACGTTTCACGTTTCACGCTTCACGCTTCACGCTTCACGTTTCACGCTTCACGCTTCACGCTTCACTTCACCTCAAACGGCTTGTACCCCTCCTCCTGCCCCGTCAACACCCAACTGAAAAACCTCACCTGCCGCTCGATACACTGCAGGTAGCTCATCTTCTCCCCAAAGTGCGGGTGCATCACCTGGGTGCTCATCCGCCCCTCATATTGCCCCACGAACTTCTTTAAACCCTCCTTGGTGAGATAGATTCCGCCCTTGCTCGGCCTGAAATCGGCGGGCTTGATGATCCCTTTGTTGATCACCGACAGCACCACCGAGTCCACAACGATGGCCCTGAACTCCTCCGACAGGTCCGAGGCCAGGGTGGGATGCCCCTGCCTGGCCGCATGAAAGAAGCCCTGATAAGGATCCAACCCCACCACGTTGATCATGGCGTAGACGTTGTTGTGAAGCAGGGTGTAACCCAGGCTCAACAGGGCGTTGACAGGATCCTTGGGCGGACGCCTGGTCCTCTTCTCAAAGCTGAAATCCTCGGCCTTTATCATCCTTCCAAAAGCCTCGTAGTAGGCCGCCCCCGCGGCCCCCTCCTGACCACGCACGGCTTCAATCGAGTCGGCTTTGGCCGCCTCCCGCCTGGCTCTCTCCAACCGCTTGATGACCCCCTCGATCTTCTTATCACGAAGGTCCCGATGCTGGCGCATACAGATGGTCCTGGCATTGGCGATCTTGCCCCCCACAATCGCCCTCGCCACCTCCAGGCAAAAGGCCTCATCCGCTGCCCTGGCGAACTGCTGCTGTCTGAGGGAAACCTTCTTGGAGAACTCCGGCTGCAACCGCCCCTTATAACGCCCCGTCTGGGTGAGAAAGGCTACGTCAATACCTCGCCCCAATAAGAAGGACACGGTGGCCGGGGTAATGCTGACGCTGCCAAAGATGATCACCTGACTCACCTCGATGGCCGGGATGTCCAAAAGCGTCTCCTTGCCTTTCTTGACCAGCAGCCGCTCGCCGGTTTTAGCCAGGTACGCCCCTTGTTCAGTAACGTAGAGGACAGACATAATACTCCTTTCCAACCCAATGGCGCTAGCTTTTCAGTGGCCTGGACGGCATGGAACGCTCACCGTGCTACAGAGCAACGGCCCGTCAATGAGGCTAGTCGGCCTCGTCCGACGCCGCTCCCTCCCCTGCGTGCGGGGGAGGGCTGGGGTGGGGGTATCTGCCAACCCGCTTCCACAACTTCCCCTTCACCCCCGCCACCGTCGGGCCCACCCGCTCCCCAGATCGCCTGGCCGCCCCCAACCCCCTCTCCACCACCTTCCCCCCTCGCTCCCTGACTCCGCGATAACCCCTCCCCACCAAAGCCCGCAGCCGCTCCGCCAAAGGCCCCTCCTCTGGCTCTTTTGCCCCCCCTGGCTCCTCTGCAGCAAAGACCGCCCCCAAAAAGCTGAACCCCTCATCAAAAGGCACAAGGCGCGTCTTGACCACATTCAACCTCAGGCGCAGGCTGGCCAGCACTCTCTCAGCATCGGCCAGGGCCCCTCTGGCCTCACCCTCGTCCCGGCAGAGGATGACGAAGTCGTCAGCATAGCGCACCAACTGGCGGCCTCGCTTCACCATGGCCACGTCGAATTCGTGGAGGTAAACGTTCGCCAGTAGCGGCGAAAGCGCCCCTCCCTGGGGCGTGCCCATCTCCCCCACCTCCCTGATCAGCCTCTTGCGCACCACAGGAACCAAAGCCCCCAACAGCGCCACCGCTACCCCCACCGCCACGTTGCGCGGCGTAGCCAGCTCTGCGGCCCGCTTCCCCAGAGAAGGCAGCCCTTCGGCTGGGCCCTTAGTCATGACTTCGGCGAGCTCAGTCGAGCCGCTCAGGGGGGACCTCAGGGCAAGCTTCTTGGCCCGCTTGAGAATCGGCTTGGAGAAGCTCAACACCAGAAGCAACAGGTCACCAGCCAGACGACGCAACGCCTCCTCCCGCGCTACCTCCTCACTGGCCCCCACCCCCAGGTCAAGCTCTTCCTCGACGAAGGAATAAGCGGGCATCCCACTCTCCCGCTCCAGGAGGTGCTCGATTCCCCAATCCACGGCTCGTTCCATGTAGCCCTTGGTCAGCCCAAAGAGGGTCTCGAAGGGGATGGTTACCCCCTTGCGGGAAGCCTCCTCCTCAGCCGCCGCCGTCCCCAGCATCCCCACCTTGAGCCAGAGCTTGATCAAACGCAGTATCTCCTGATCGTCAATGTAGCGCCCCAGGAGGGCCATCAAGATGTCGTGGTCAATGGAATCAAAACAGGCCTCGATGTCCGCGTCCACCACCCAGGTGTAGCCCTCAGTCCTGTACTCGATGATGCGCTCCACCGCGTCTTGTATCGAGCAGTCAGGGCGGAAGCCATAGCTACAATCGAGGAAAGCTCCCTCGAAGATGGGCTCCAAGACGTTGAGCACCGCCCGCTGAGCGATACGGTCCTGCACCGAAAGGATGCTGATGGTTCTGGTCCCACCGCCCTTCTTGCGGATCTTCACCCTCTTCACGGGCATGGGAAGGTAAGTCCCCTCTTCCAGGGCTATGGCCAGGTCGGCCATGTTTTCCTCCCAGTGGGCCTCGAACTCCTGGAGGGAGACCAAATCAACGCCCTGCGAGTGCTTGCGGTCGGCCACCCTCACGTTGGCTCGCACCTTCCGCCAGGCATCAGTCAGGTTCTTGACCTCGTAGACCTGACTAAAGAGGGATAGTTTCTTTTTCTTGCCTCTGCCGAATCTAAACATGACTCTCCTGAAAGCGATCAGAAACCAGGTTTTTAGAATCTTTCATACCCAAAACGTACGCAATGGCAGACGCTGTCGCCACTCCAGAAAACACTGTGAAGCAGAAAAAAACCTGGTTTCTCTAGAGGGGAAGCCGAAAAGCACAGTTAGCCCACCTGGCGTCCACCAGGTAGCGTAAGCGGCGATACTTGGCCAGGGGCAGGTCTCGCCCCCAGAAGGTGTGCTCCAGGAGCTTGAGGTTGCGCCTGGCCGTGGCCAACTCCTCCGCCGTCTCAGGGAAGACAAAATCGTAACTGGTTTCCACGTAGTCGTCAGCCCCGCCCTCCAGAATCCCATCAGGCAGGCCCGTCAGGCCCACCCCCAGGGCATGGATCAGGTTGTTCGGAATCGCTCCCTGGCCAGCGATTTGAATCTTCATCAGGAAGGGGAACCTCAGCCGCCGCAGGTATTCCGCGTAAAGCCGCATCCCGATCCGCCCCTGCACCTTCGCCTTCAGCCAATTGACCTTCTCCAGCTTCTCGAAGGTGGCATAGAGATCGCAGAGGTGGCGCTCCTCGGCCTCGTAGAGCCTGGTCTGCCGCAGGCTGACACTGACCACACCGCGCTGGGGAAGGGAGAGCAAAATCCGAGGCAACTCTGCCAACCCCTGCCCGCTCCACACGAAGGGATAGACCAGGTAATCCTGCTCCCACACCTGCTCCTCCCGCTCCATGGGAATGAACTCCTCGTAGCGGCGGACGTCCACCATCTGACGACCGACGATGATACCCTCGATGAAATCCCCCAAGAAGCACTCCTCAAATTCCGCCTCCGTCGTGATCGCTTTCAGCTCGTAGTCAGGGGGGAAGAGACTGCGGCACTCCTCCCAAAACTCCAGGGCCAACTGGCGGGAGACATCGGCGCTTGCGTCGAAGACTTTACCCAGCAGGACGATGTTGACTCGTTTCTCCTCAGGTTGAGGGATGAAGCGCAGGTCGAGGGTGCGCAGGTTGGGGTTAGGGCAGGGTTCGCCCCCTACGGGGTGATAGAGGCTGGCGATGAACCGAATCTGGCGGCCCAAAACCTCCAGCGCCGAGCCCCCTGTATCCTCAGACGGCTGCACAGTCGCCGCAAACACGGAGTGGAAGCCCTCCATCACCTCAGGCACCACCCCCCAATCATCAAATTCCCCCGACTCCAGTTGCGTCTCCTCCCTGTCGGAGGTGTAAATGTAAGGTTGCTCCATCCGCTATCCGTTACCCTCAGTGAATCGTGACTACTCAGGCTGTCATTGCGAGCGAAGCGAAGCAATCCCCAAGCCGCAAGGAGGAGATTGCTTCGTCGCAAAAAACGCTCCTCGCAATGACACGGGCTGAGCAGTTACAGTGAATCTAAAATTGCTCTGAGGGGATTGCCAAATCCCCGCTTCGGGCCTGGATCTGGCGATCCAGGCCAAGCAGTTCATCCGTTTATCCGTTACCCTCATCCGTTGCCGTCCCCACCGCCAACTGCAACAGGGCCTCCCGCACCAGGTCGCTCAGATAACAACTCTCATCCCAGGCGAACTCAAAGGGCTTCTCCTCCCCTCCAGGCCCGACGATGGTGGTGCGGGGGGCACTCTCAGGGTATTCGGGAGGACACTCTATCTTGAGCCTGTACCCACGGTAATTCACCGTGGCCGCCGCGATGCGCCCACCGCGCAGGATCACCTCAGATTCTGCCCCTTTGATCTTGGCCAGCCTTTGCTCCTCGAGGCGCAGGCGCTGATAGGGGTCTGGATAATCGAGATGGAGCGGGAGATAGGTCCTGGGGGTCGCCCTCTCCTGAAAGGCCCTGAGCGCCTGGATACCCTGCTCCAATACTGGCTCGGCCTCGCTGATCATCGTCTCCGGCCTGCGCCGCGGCGAGACGCTCAGGCTCCCCAAAGTGCCACTCTTGGCCGCCTCGGCGGTAGTCTGGGCGATGCCCTTGATGGCCTCCAGCCTCTCCTCGTGCTGGCTCTTCGTCTGGAGGATCTCCAACTCCTTGGCCGTCCGCCACTCCTCTTCCCGGCGTTTCAACTCCGCCTGCCACTCTTCCTGGGTCTGACGGATCTCCGCTGCCTGAGCCTCCAGTTGGGCCTGAGCTATTTTCAGCTTCTCCTCTTCCTCCACCTTGCGGCGAGCCGTCTCCGCCTCGATCAGGGCCACCTCCTGCGCGCGCCTGGCAATCTTCTTCTGAGCTGCCAGATCCACCAACTGTGCCTCGTCCCGCCGTTGCTGCAGCTTGCTCTCTTCCAGGATGCGAGTCCCTTCCACCGTAGCATCCTGGACGATCTTGATGCGCCGCTCGTCCCCCTTCCGCTGGGCGACGGTTACGTTGATGATCTCCAGCCCCTTAAGGCTCGGCTTTCCCCTCAGCCGTTCCCGAATCTGCCTGGCCACCTCATCAACCCCCGCCTCCTCATCGGGTCGGCCGGTGAGGGCATCGTGAGACATGGACTCGATCTGGGCCAGGACGCAAGAAGTAGCTACCGTATCCAGGGTATCCAGAGGATTCAGGCTGACGGCGATTTCCACCGCATCGCTTACCCTGAAATCAACGGCCACCTTAAGAGTCACGTTCCACTTATCCGCGCTCAGAGCAGTGACTGGAGGCATCTCCCTGGTTTGCGAGGCCACGTTGACCACCTGAACCATGGCCCTGCCCAGAGGCACATCGAACAGGCCGTAGGTGCCAGGGTGGAAGACCTTCTGGAACCCACTCCTGCCCGTCAGCACCGCACAGGTGCCCGGAAGCACCGTCAACTGCCCAAAGAGACTGAGCAAGCTCCGATCCACCTCCTCCGGAGGCGTCGCCAGGCCGTTGAAGGTGAACTCAGGATACTCCCGTTCCTCCTTCGGCGGCGCCAACTCCCTCTCCACCGAAGCCGCGATCCCCCTCAGCGAAACCCCCGCTTCCTCCCCTTCGCTCGCATCATTTTGCCTGGAAATTTCCGCCATCTAACCTTCCCCTCCCTGGTATCGGTATCCTGCATCCCGCCAACCCTTTGACCACCTGACCAACGACCACCCGACCACCCGACCACCCGACCAACGACCACCCGACCACCTGACCACCCGACCAACGACTATCCGACCACCTCGTACTTCCCATGTCCGAACACACACGCCTTGCCCACGTGCACCAACTCGCCCAGGATGAGCAAGTCTGCGAAAGGAGCCCAATCGCCCTGGTAGCTCACCTCCCCCACGAAGCCACCCAGCTTCATCACCGCCTCCTGCCGCCGCGAGTAGCGCTCCCAATCCACACACTCCGTCCACACCCCGGCCAACTGCACCCCCTTGGCCGCCTCGATAATCCCTCGATAATCCGTCTCCCACCGCTCCCCGCAGTGGAAATAGTAGAGCGACGAAACCCGCCGCAGAATATTGCGCACCAGCACATGGAACTCCGGCCTGGTCACAAAGTGCCCCTCGTGCTTCATCCGCGTAGGCGTCAAAAAATTCACCGTCAATTGAAAGTTTGACGTTTCACGTTTCACGTTTGACGTTTCACGTTTCACGTTTGACGCTTGAGCTTCTATCTCCTCCCACCCCACACTCAAATCCCGCTCGCACACCATCTCGTTGGCCGCCGAGTAGATGGTCTCCTCCACTCCATCCAGGGGCTGCACGGCCGCCACCTCCCGCAGGGTGTACTTCCCCCTCCCCTGCCCCAGTCCCACCCTGCCCAGCTCGCGGAAGACGACGATGAAATAGGGCAGGTAATTGATGGCCCGCCCCACCAGCACCAGCCCGAAATCCAGCGTTTCCCCCGGCTCGTAGATCGTCTTGGTATCCAGGGGCGGCTCGATAACGAAGGGCAGCGGCACGTCCGAGTAAGTGCGGAGCACCTCCGCGTCCTGGGGTGGCGCAGTCTCGAAGATATAGGCATAGGGGCAATTGGCCTGGAGCAGGCAATCGGCGCAGCTCTTCACCTCGTTTTGGAAACAAACCGTGCGCTTGAAAACCGCCCCAAACCCTCCGCGCAGCGTGCTCCCCTTATAGCGGGGCAGCCCCAGCCTCTCCACCGCCTCCAGCGTGAAGCGGTACTTGGCGATGCGGAGTTTGGTGAGCATGTTATGACCTTTCCGCCCTAGCCCGGTCACGAAGGGCCTGTAGGTTGATCACCTCCGCCACCTCGAACTGAGGTCGGTTGCCGCTAAAGATGGGGCGGAGGCGGAGCACAGCTGGGAAGTATCCCATGCGGCCGTGAAGCTCCGCTAGCAGCGTCACCGCAATAAGGTTGAGGGCTGGCAGATTAACCAACAGCGGCGTCGTCTGCCACTCGTTCGGACTCAGCCCGCAGGCATTGGCCAGGGCCTTCACCTGAGGCACGAAGGGCTGGTCGCTGTCGAAGTGGGTAGGGATGTCTCGCACCTCGGCGACGTGCTGCCCCGTGAGGGCTTCGATTTGGTGAAGCTGTGCGTCGTTCAAAGGATGACCGAAGTTAAGGATTTTTGTAGTGTAACCTAACATCTTGAACACTTTACAGAACCGTGGAAAGTTGTTTTTGGAACGTTGAGGGCACTACATGTTGTGGCAGTTAGCAAATATGCCCCAAAATCTAGGGCCGATGTGCAGAGTGCCGCTCTTTGCATAGTGTTCGACATGTTAGGTTACACCACAGAAGTTAAGGATTTTCACGATTAGCTCTCCCTCTCAGAGAGAATAGCGCTGGGATTCAGCAAGACCACTTGCTGGGTTCCAGCGATAGGATTGCCCTCGGCGTCGCGGCTCGAGGCTACATACTCGACGGGGCGCTCAAAGGGGAGACAGGCCAGTAGCATGCCCGCTGTCATCGTTTTCAGACCGCCCGTGATATCCGCTATGATTTCGCGAGGCCTTAGCCCGTACTTGGCACCTTCAGCGAGATAAATTGACTCTACTGCGCAATAGACTGCCTCAAGGGTAGACTCTCGAATATGGATTGGGTGAATTTCGATATCGAAGCCTTCCTCGATCAATTCCTCGCGGACGGTCTTAAGAATTGTCTCTGTATAGCTATCCTCTGTCACAACCAACCAACAATGCTTGAGCCTGGACCCTGTCTCCCCTGCCGAATAATGATGGTGGATAGCAGCCATCAGATGATCAAACCGGCCGGGCCCGAGCAGCCATATGAGTCCCTCGCGGGGAGGGCTCGGGCACACCGGAGTTGAAACAATTTCAAGATTACCGTAGACCTTGACCTCGCTCGGTGCGCCAGTTGCGGCACTGCTCTTAGCCAAGCGCACAGCGAGGAAGGTGTCCAATGGAGTCCGCCCCACACCAGCGGCTGCTTCACAACCAGTTATCTGCTTGAAGATGTCAACCAGCTCTTTGCAGAGATCCTGGTCATACTCCATTTCAGCGAAGAGACTGTCACCACCGGTAAAGATCACACGGGCACCAGCTTCAACGACCCTCTCCTCTATGAGTTGGATGGCACGCGTCACATCCCGACTCAATCGCGCTATGCCCACCAGGTCTCCCGTAATGAGAGCTGATTCGACACGGCTACCGATTCTATTGCCATCAATGCCGAAGTATACCTTCAGAGCGCCTCCCTCTATGCTATTGCTTCTATACCCATCTCTGCAGGATTTCAGCACCCAATAAGATGTCCACCAAGGGGAGTATCCCGCCGAATGCACTTATCGCTACCAGCACGGAGGTGAGTAACAGGCTTCTACCGCCAAACCAGTAATTCCACACGGCGAAAACCATCGAGAGGAGAATGGCCGCTATGACCAAGATCAGCCTGATCCTGTTTTGATTCATTGAGAACAACGTCAGATTTGCAACCAGAGGAGCGGAACTGGGTAGCAAGACGTGCTCGTATTCATGTGGGGCCAGGTTATGGTAGAGTAACCCTATTGGTTCACGGCGTTCGGTCTTCAGTTCGAAGGTGAAAACGTCTTTGATTCCCGTCGCCAGGCAACTCGCCAAGATGTCGGCTGCCAAACGCTTGGGAGCCCCTGTAATGTCAACCATTACTTCAGCCGGGTGATATCGCCGTTTCAGCTCTATCATTTGTTGCCTCAGGTATTGGTAGTTTACTGTAGCCTGATCTTTTTTATCTACAAACAGTTGACGCAGCCGCTCGTACAAGGCAAACCCATCAGGCAAGCTCACCTTCGTCTCTCGAAATTGCTTGGATTCTGGGTCCCGTTTCACGTACTGATGACGGGCAAGGCCGTCAATCCTACGCCACATGTCCTCTTGTACGAATTCCCCAAAGTCGTGGATCATTGGGGGCATGGGAGGCTCCGTGATCTGAACAAGGACGATTTTGTTCACGTCATGAAGCTGGATGCAGTGGACCATCGCATTGACATAGGGGTCCGGGTTAGGAGAGATCACGAAGACAAAAAGCACCTTCGCCATAAGCTACCTCCTGAGATGTGCGACCCACGCCGAAGCCACGTCGCACCATGCTTCTTGTTGTAGGGTGCCAGGTTCAACCGGTCTCTAGCTTCCAGCGTGAAGCGATATTTGGCGATACGGAATGAGTCAAGCATCAGTCAGTCGTTCGATACTACCGCCGACCTCGCGGCGCAAACTCCACTGAGATTGGGATGGATGCAATCCCCCCTTTGCGTCCGGTCATGTACTGCATGGGGTGCTGATCGCCACAGGCCAGGATCATCCCAGCGGACATGGGTTTTACACCACCCGTGAAATCAGCAATCACTTGGTCCTCTGCCAGGCCAGCTTTGGGCACTTCCTGGGTGTAGATGCGCTCGACCAACTCGTAGCTCTCCTGAACATTGAATGGATCGGCCACCGTCCGGATGTAGGGCTGGACGCCTGCTGTTTCACACTGATCTGCCAGTATCTGAGCTATAGGCAATGATCCCGTCTCACCGGCCGTAGCTATGAGCCAGCACGCTTGCAGAACAGGCTGGTGATAACTAATAGCAATGCCGGCTGATTGTTGCATAGGATCTTCACCCGGCCGGCCTATCCCAACCAGCACAATGAGTCCCCGATGCTTCTTCGGTTGCTTGTCCTCGGGCACCAGCACCCTCGGCGTCGACTGCCGCCGTACTCGGTAGATGCCGCCGAATAACGCGAAGATCGACACAACCAATAATCCCAATAGCCAGGGTGAGGCACCAACCTGCAGGCTGATCAGAGTAGAAAGAATATTCCCAGCAACCCCCAGTCCCAGCAACACAAGGGTGCCGGTCCAACCACCTGGCGGTCTATTCAGAAACTCAGAAAAGCCTCTCGTTGTTGTCGGTTGGGATATTGCCACCTGTGCCGTTCCCTCCTCGGAAGTTGCTGCGGGAGTTGCTGTCTTCCGACGACGTTTCATCCCCTCCCGGATCGCTTCCACTAACCTTGGCAAACCATTCTTTTCAAAGAGATCTGCCGCCTGGAAATCCCTCAGATTTTCCGGCATCGGGCATTGTTCCAGCCGGACCGGAATTATGTAAATGTCGCTGGTCAGGTGCTGTTGCCAGATGTCCAGGGCCTCTTTGATTTCCGTCTGTAGAAAACCTCGTTTGTCGACTGAGTTAGGTGATAAGCAGGCCAGAAAGAAATCCGAGCTCTGGATCGCTTGCCGGATACAAGATTGCCAATCCTCTCCCGGGTGTATGTCCTTTTTGTCCACCCAGGGCTTGAACCCTGCGTCGGACAAGTCCTGGTACAGCTTCTCCACCCTTGCTGCATCCTCTCGCGCATAGCTGAGAAAAAGCTGAGCCTTTACGTTCATATCCACTCCTCGCTCGAGTGATTAGCTCATACATCCATCGCCAGCCGCACCGGAACGGCAAAAGCGTACCCATACTGCATCACTTCGGGGGCAGCCGGCGCAATGCCTGGCACCAGCCGGCCATAGTACTCTTTCACCTCTCCCTCGACATAGAACGACGAGCCAGCAGCCAGCATCGTCAGTGGGAACTTGAAGGGATTCTCCGAGACGGCCAGTTCCTCACCCAGCTTGCCGTATTTGACCAGGGTGTTGTAGAAGCCTATTCGGGGATCGCCACGAGCAGGCACCCAGTTGGCTAGACTGACGAAGCCATTGGCATCGTCCAGCTCAGCGAAGCCATCGAAGCGCTCGAACTCGGCAACTTCGAATTGGCCGTAACCGACGGCTTTCTTGGCTCCGTAGCCGCTACGCGCCAGTCGGCGGAACAGGTCCTCGGCCTTCGTGGCCGACTCCTCATCGGCGACCTTGACGTAGATTGAAACGTCAAGCGGCACAGGGAAGAGGCCAGACCGGTCCACATAGGCCAGTTCCTGGCGGTCGAACAGCGTGCCACCGACCTCCTCGCCCTCGATCTCGAAGCTCGCCGTAGTACCTGTCAGCCGGTTGATTCGGTTCTTGAGTTCGGAGCGTTGCATGACAACACCAGGCGAGGTCGTCAACAACACCTCATCACCCTGGCAGAGGGCGTTGAACTCATCCAGACTCACGAAGCGCACGTCCTTGCCAGCTTTGGCGGCCTGCATCGCTTCGACCTGATCAGTCTTTTTGCGACTTGGTGCGCGCAGCCGAGGTGGCAGGATAGGCCGAGGCAGCCAATTGTCGGGGAAGCCGTTGGAGAGCACGATAGGCGGCTCGCCAGCCTTATAGGGGTCTAGGAAGGTCCGCAACTTAGCCTCGCCCTCCTCGTAGAGAGTCAGCCAACACCAGTGGCCGAACAGGGTGTCCGCCTGCCATGGGGAGAGCGTGGCCGAGCGGGGCCTGAGCCTCACTCGGTAAGTTTGCATCTTAGATCACCTGGTAGTCCAAACTCACTTTGCCGTAGCCTCGGCTGCCAGAGCCACCCAGGTAGTCCTGCTGCAGCAGGGCCAGCCCCTCTTCGATCAAGTCCAGGATTTCTTGCTCCTTATCGTCATCGAAGATTCGGACAGAGATCTCGAATTTGAACTTGGTGTCAGCAGGGACACGCTCAATAGTGCGAGGATGCTCTGCCGTACCTGTCAGGCGATTAACCAGGTTCTCCGTCTTTACCTCGGCGAAGACGATCCCCTTCTCTGTCTGAGCCTTCGTCAGCCAGGCTCGCGAGTCTTCGGTCAAGCCCGCATCACGGAACAGCGCCCGAGTCGGACCAAGCTGGTGGCTTGGGTTCTTGTGCGGCCCGAACACCCGGCAAATCATGCACTGGCCGCACTCGCACGGCTCGCCGTTGTCTCTGCCGGCCTGACCCTTGGGCTGCCCACGGCGATCTCGGCGGTCTAGCTTGTACTCCAGCAATGACCGCACTTTGCCCTTCAGGGATGATCCTGGGATGTACGGCTCGCCTGTGATCGGATGCCGGATGATCGGGTTCTCCATCCCACCGATCTCAATGCTCTCCGTTGAGCCTCCGATTCGGAGCCCTGTCTCACAGGTGATCGTACCGCTAATTGTCCGATACTTGGTGAGTATCGTTGCCATGACTCTAACCTCCTTGATGATTTGTGTTCTGCCCAGCATTCAACAAGCTGGTTTATTGTTCGCGGAAGAAGTAGACGAAGTACGCCAGCACACTCTCGAAGTGTTGCATAAAGCCCCGCCGGAAGCTATCCTCGTCCTGGACAGCCAATTCGACATTGCGATCAATGAAGTACTGAAACTCCGCAGACACCACCTTGCGCCCGACCTGATAGGCCACATCCCGCTTGAAGCCGTAGATATCGGCTTTGATGGCCTCGAAGTCCTTGACACGATCCAACTTGGACTCGATGCCCCGCGCTTTGTTGAAGAAGCGCCGCAATTGATGTGACTTCATCTCTTGATTGCCCAGCACTTTGGCGACATCCATGGCCAAAGTATCCAGGATTTCGGAGCGGAGATAAGACTTACCCTCCTTCTCCTCGAAATAGCCATCGGCCAGGTAGTCAGGCCCGAATTTGAAGTCCGTGCTAGTGCCCAATCTTGTCGCCGGCATAGATCCCCTCCCCTCCTCAAAGGCCAGGTCTATCGCCTGGAATCCCCTGGGGGTCTTTTGTAGCGCGAACGACACTGGCTGCCCTTCGCCCAGCGTATCTAAGCCGGCCTTCTTCACGGCCACAAGATTCACGTAGACGTCTTTCCCCCCAGGTTGGGTGATAAACCCGTACCCCTTATCTGGGTCAAACCACTTGACCGTTCCGGCAACTCGATCCTCAGTCATTTTGCCTCCCCCTCTTGCTAAAGAGTACGTAGGTTGCGATGAGGCCCAAGTGCCCCATCGTCACGGTCTCCCGTTCACCATGCAGAGACTGCATCAGCGTGTCGGCCCACTGAAAAACATACTCATCGCCTTTCCGAAGGTTGCGAGCGATGTTGTAAGCAAATAGCGCTTTGTAGCGCAATCCTTCGATTCTCCCTTCCTTGGCCCACAGGTCGTACAGCCGACCGTATTCCACCAGATCGTACAGAAAAGCCGAGGTCAGAAACTCCGAACGAGCGATCAGAGTCTCGATCTCTCCAAAGATCTCTGGTGCTTCACGCCAGTGGAAGGTGTCGCCTAACACCGTCAGATGATCCCGCGACCGCTTCCTGCCCGTTGCATCGGTCCACTCTTTCTCCTTGGATCGATCCAGGATGCGCCCTGCGTCCTCAGCGGCGCGGGCGATGGGATAGCGATGCTTGGTGAACAGCAGGCCAGCGGAAATGGTTATATCTGGATTGCCGCTCACGAAGGCCGTGAACTGATCGTGCACCTCGCGGGCCAGCTTGGCCGCCTTGTCCCAAGGCCCTACCAGGAGCACATCATCACCGCCGGAGAAGATGGTATAGAAGCTCTGGTACTCCTGCTTCTGACTGAGAGTGTGCTGCATCCAGCCCGAAAAGAACAGGTCTAATTCACGACTCAGGGCTGCCACGTGTGCCACCGTGTCGTAACCCCCTCCATCGCGCCGAAGCCCCTGGGCAAAGAGGATGCCCAGGTAGTCCACGTCGGCCTTCACGTAGCCGAGCAGTTCCCGGCCCTTCTCTATCTTCCCGGCTATATCCTCAAAGCTCAACTGAGCGCCATGGTCGCCCAGAGGCACATAGTTGGCCAGATAGCGGAAAGCTGCTGGATACGCTCTTAGTTTCTTCAGATCAGGATCGTTGAGCTTAGCGACCAGGTATGGCTCACCCACCTCGCTCAGTTCGCCTTCAGGGAACACCACGGCGGCATAGCCGCCGGGCAATTGGATGTGCTTCTGTGGTGGTGCAGTTCGATAGTAAGCCACGTACTTGGCCCGTGGCAACAACTTGCCCAACGCCACGTCCCGATCACACTGCTCGCATAGCTCTCCGACCGTCGCTGGAAACTTTCTGCAGCTCAGGCAAACGCCTCGCCCCCAGAAGTCACGCTCGATAGCGAAATCGCTCTCAATCCATCCATCCCCATCCTGGAGCACGGTCATGCCTCGACGGCGTTTTTGGATATTCAGCCTGAAACTCAGCCTCGTCATCACATCCCCGAAGCCCTCATGCTGCTCATCGCTAGCACTGAACTGCTGCCCACTGAAGCATATCTGTGCCAGGTTGGCTCCAATCTCGCCGTTGAACTCGGCACGGAGCCAGCCATCTATCTCGGCTTGCAGGGCCTTGATCCGATCCTCCATCTGTCCCAGATTGGGCGCCAACAGATAGAACTTGCCGCCAGAGGCCATGATCACATTGCCCAACGGCACTTCGAGCCGGTCGGCAATCAGATGACTCACCCCGTCCGAAAGCAGCGACATGAAGAAGGAGCGAGCGCGCAACCTTCGAGCCACACCACCCGCTCCTATGGTCGTTATGTCGAAGATGTAATCCTGGATGCCGGACAG
>CAYUPJ010000042.1:0-23701 GCA_964446635.1 uncultured Anaerolineae bacterium | reverse complement strand
CGCCTGAGTATCATCCCGTGCACAAGATCATCATCCACCACACCGTCACCCAGAATTACGATCCCAACCCGCCGTCCACGATACGAGCGATCTATTACTACCATGCTGTGACCCTTGGTTGGGGCGACATCGGCTACAACTATCTGATAGACTGGCAGGGCAGTATCTATGAGGGGCGCTATGGAGGCCTTGACGCGGTAGGACGCCACGTAGCCGGCCCCATCGTAGAATGGTGCGGAATCTATGCTTACAACTGCGGCAGCGTGGGGATCGGTGCTATGGGCACCTATGGCAACAGCGTGAATCCGCCCAGCGTGGAGCCGAGTGAGGCCCTGCTAGATGCGATCACCGATCTGGCGGCCTGGGAATGTAGCCGCAGCCTCTTTAACCCCAACGAGAGTTCCCATTTTGTGGACAAAACCACCGATAACATTGCCGGCCACCGCGACTACAACCAGACCGCCTGCCCCGGCGATTACCTGTATGCTAAGATACCCTATCTGCGTGACCAGATTTGGCAGAGAATCCAGACCTACACACCTCAGTACCTGGCCCAGTTCCTCGATCACGATACGCCGACAGCCATGCTGGCGGGCCACACTTACGAAGTGGAGCTATCAGTACAAAACGCTGGCACCTTGACCTGGCCGACGGATGGGGAAAACCCGGTGCACCTGGGCTTTCATTGGTATGACGAGGGTGGGGAGTTAGTGATGCTGCCACCGGAGAACGACCATCGTACCCCCTTGGACGAAGACGTAACCTTCGCCAATACCGCCATCTTCAGCCCGGCCCTGGTGACAGCGCCTGAGGAACCAGGCCAGTACACCCTGAAGTGGGACCTGGTCCACGAGGGCATTACCTGGTTCGCCGATCAAGGCAGCAGCACTCTGGATGTGCCCGTCTCCGTTAGTTCTACAGTCACGCCGACGAGTACCCCCACGCCAACTAACACACCGACCAACACACCCACAGCCACGCCAACCGACACGCCCACCATCACTTCCACGCCAACCAATACACCTACGCCCACCCCGACTGGCACGCCAACGATTACATCCACGCCGACCGATACACCCACCCCCACTGACACACCAACCAATACACCTACGCCCACCCCGACTGGCACGCCAACGATTACATCCACGCCGACCGATACACCCACCCCAACTGACACGCCGACCGATACACCCACCCCCATGCCGACGGATACGCCCACCATCACTTCCACGCCAACCGATACATCTACGCCAACTCAAACTCACACTCCCACGCCGACTTCCACACCTACAATGACCCTGACGCCCACCAACACCCCAACCAACACGCCAACCAGTACGCCTACGTCCACGCCAACCCCAACTCACACCCTGACACTGACTTCCACACCTACGATGTCGCCAACGCCGACTGAAACCCCCATGCCCTATGAAGTTTATTTACCTGCGATGACCAAGAACTATCCGCCACCTACTTCGATGCCAACACCTACCTCCACCCCAACGCAAATTCCTTGCCAGGAGTTGATTTGCGATGGCGGCTTTGAAGTGACAGAATGTTGGAGCATCGGGGATACCCCACGCCCAGCGGGCTACTCCACGGCGGTGGTTCGGTCGGGGCTCTGGTCTATGCGCCTGGGGATCACCCACCAGAGCGATGTCCCAAGCTATTCCTCCGTCTACCAGGAGGTAACTATCCCTGGAGATACAGTAAGCGCTGCCCTGTCGTTTTGGTACTACCCCACTTGTCAAGATACCCTCCCGTCCGATTGGCAAGGGGTGATCATCTATGACCACAACTGGAAGCTGCTGGGTTGGGCGATGGATAAAGCCTGCTCCAACAGCCAAACCTGGACGCACCACACTTTCGACCTGTCGTCCTACAAGGGGCAGACCATCATAGTCTACTTCAACGTCTACAACAACGGAGTGGGCAATCTCAAGACGGCTATATATGTGGACGATGTCTCCCTGCAGGTCTGCAAGTGACACGGATTAACGCCGTTGAGCGGTATACTACGATGAACTTGTTATTCGATGGGGCCCGACAGTTGGGCTTAAAGCTGAACGAGGAGCGCCTCAAGGCGTTCGAAATCTACTACCGGGAACTGGTGGCCTGGAACGAGAAGCTCAACCTGACGGCCATCACCGACTACGACCAGGTTCAGATCAAGCACTTCCTTGATTCCCTCACCTGCCTGTTAGCAGTCCAAGGTCCTAAGTCCGAGGTCCGAGGTCGGGCTCTGGACCTAGGATCCGGGACAAGAGCCATTGATATTGGAGCGGGAGCGGGGTTCCCAGGACTTCCCCTCAAGATCGTTTGCCCTGGCTTGCAGTTGACGCTATTGGAGGCTACCGGCAAAAAGGTCGGCTTTTTGAAGCACATGGTTAGCTGCCTGGAGCTAGAGGGTGTGGAGGTCATCAAGGGGCGAGCGGAGGAGTTGGGTCGGGACGCGGCCCACCGCGAACGCTACGACCTGGCCCTGGCCAGAGCGGTGGCCGAACTGCCTGTCCTGGTGGAATACGCTTTACCCTTCTGCAGGCTGGGCGGAATCTTCGTGGCCCAGAAAGGGGCCGAGGGTGATGCCGAGGCGAAAGCGGCCGCAGGGGCCATGGCTACGCTGGGAGGCATCTTGCGCCGCATTGTGCACCTGGAGCTGCCACATCTGTCTGAGCCCCGCTCTCTGGTGGTCATCGAAAAGATAGCCCCCACGCCTGAGAAATACCCCCGCCGCCCAGGCATCCCCAGCAAACGACCCCTCAAGGTCACAAAGGAGCAAGGTCTCAAGGTCGCAGAGTAGCAGGGCAAGTCAGTAACGAATACCGGCGCGTTGCTCCCCTGCTCCCTTGCTCCCCTGCTCCTCTGCTCCCTTGGCTATCTCCTTAATTCTTCCCTCTTGCACCCTCAGCAGAGTGGCTTGAGCCAAAAAGTCAGGGCTGTAAGCGTTCCAATGGGTGGTGGTAAGGATGGCCTGTTGGCTATTCTTTATCGCCTTCATCAGATAGCGGCGTCGAGCTTCATCTAACTCCGACATGACCTCGTCCAGGAGCATGATGGGTTGTTCGCTCGTCTCCCTGGCCAGGAGCTTCGCCTCAGCCAGTTTCAGGGCCAAGACGATGGTGCGCTGTTGACCACGGGAGCCGTAGATTTTCATATCCACGCCGCTGGCCAGAAAGCGCAGGTCGTCGCGGTGAGGGCCGATCAGTGACATGCCCCGCTGAATCTCCTCGCGGGTGATTTCTCGCAACTGCTCCAGAAAAGACTCCCTGATGCTGGATTCCGAATACCTGATATCCAATCTCCTCTCCGCGCCAAGCCCCAAAGGTATCTGGTAGTACTTATCGGGCATCCTGATGCTCGGCTCGTAGCGCAGGGAGAGATGCTCGTCCTGGCCCGTCAACTCCAGGTGGATAGCCCTGGCCAACTCCTGTAGATCGGCTATCACCTCCCGCCGGCGGGCGATTATATAGGCTCCGTCTTCAGCCAGCTTCTCATCCCAGAAATGGAGTTGGTTGGGATTGCCCTGGCGCTCTTGCAACTGGCGCAGGAGGTGGTTGCGCTGAGTGAGGACGCGATCATACTGTCGGAGGGCGCGGTAATACTGAGAATCAAACTGGCAGATGGTGGCGTCGAGATAACGCCGTCGGCCGCTGGGTGAGCCAGCAACCAGATCAATGTCCTGGGGCAGAAAGATGACCACGTTGAGCTGGCCGATGAGGTCCAGGACACGCTTGGGCACGCCGTTAATCTTAATCTGCTTCTTGAGGCTATGGCTGTCCGTCTCGGAAGCTGGCTCTTTAAGCAGAGTGATCTCCAGGCGCTGCAAGGCTCTGTCTTTCTGCATCTCACCTACCAGGCGAGCGAAGGTCAATTCCTCATCCTCGGCCAGCCAGTTTATCAGTTCTCGGTCGGCTGTAGCGTAAGGCGAGTGTGCTGTGGACAGATAGTAGATGGCCTCCAGGAGATTAGTCTTTCCCTGGGCGTTCTCGCCCTGGATGAGGACGATGCCTGGGGAGAGTTCTAGCTCCAGGCGAACGTAGTTTCTGAAATTGGCGAGGGAGAGGTGCTTAAGATACATGCTCCATCAGGGCGACGAAACGCCCTCGGCGCGTGGTTATCACGAGGGCGTTTGACTCCGTACGTGCTTCATTCCGCACAGCCAGCTATTCATCAATGTCACGTGGTTCGGTGAGCAACCGAATGCCATCCAGGGTTTGACGAACACGCTGACGAGAGAGCGTCCCAATCTTCTCAACTAAGTCTCGTTTGTCCACGGTAAATATCTGGGAGACATTCACTACACTCTGTTTAGGTAGGTTTGCCTCCCCCTTCTCTAACAGCACATTCCCCGGAGCCTGAGCGCGCTTGATATTGGAGGTAAGCGCGCACACCATCACTGTGTTGATGCGGCTGCGATTGAAGACATTGTTTTGGATGACAACGTGAGGATGCCGATAGCCCGGTCCTGACCCGGAGGGCTCGCCCAAATCAACCCAAAATACATCTCCTTGGTTGATTACCATTGCCCCTCCACTAATTCTCTGTGCCGCTGGCGCATTCTGTCACGCAGGACTTGCTCGTCCGAATCCGGTACATCATCATAGGCGTCATTAAGAGCTTCAAGCAACCTGCGATTCTCGTGACGCTGGATGAATTCTTCAACTGCCAGCACGAACAAGTGACTCCTGGGGACCTGCAATTCTTGGGCCAAGTCGTCAACTCGTTCAAAGAGAGATTTCTGTAGGGAAATGGCGGTTTTCACATTCACCATTGTTGTACCTCCGTTCTTTCCTCTAGTATAACCCAATGGTCGCCATTTGTCAATACCAGCATGGCGACCTACTTGAGGCCCGCTGAATCCCGCCCATTGCGCGCCTAACCACTATATATTGCGGTTAAACATAAATCCATATCCAATATCCAGTAGCTAATTAGGTCAGTTTTCGGTTCTGGGGCTACAACCGTTATTAGACTTGCATTCCGCACTTCTCGCCTAGAGTTAGTGCCTTTGGCCATGCTGGCCATTACATATTGTATCTACACTCGCGTTTGAGTCCTGTGTGGATTTGGAACGTTTGAGCCATACAACATGTAGTTATATTGGCAACGTATCAACGCAGCATCTCGGGCCCAAACCCAGTTCAAGAAGTGCGGAATACGAGTTAGATATTGGATATTAGTCTGACCGCACGTGCATGGGCATGATCACGTGAACGAAATCCGCATCCCCAACAGGCTTGATGACGCCGGGGCTAGAGGTGGTGGTGGTCTCCAAGGCCACCTGGGCAGTATCCATCACCGAGAGAACGTCAATCAGGTACTTGACGTTGAAGGAGATCTCGATTTCATCTCCTTCGATTGAGGCATCTATCTCGCCCACGTTATCGCCCAATTCAGCACTGGTAGCGGCGATGGTCATATGGCCTGGGGCCAACTCCCCGCCGGGGGCGATTTGAACGCGCACGATATTGGCCGCGTCCCGGGCAAAGATGTTGGCCGTCTTGCAGGCCCTCAAGAAGCCGTTGGTGTTCACTACCGTGCGAGTGGCACAGCCCTTGGGGATGATCTGCTGATAGTCGGGGAAATTGCCCTCGATGAGCTGGGAGACCAGGTCTACATTTGCCGTATGGAAAAGCACCTGGTTGCGGGCGGGGGTGATGACCATGGTAATGGCTTCCTCATCGGCGCTGATGCGCGCCAGCTCTGCCAGGGCCCGGGCGGGAATGATGATGCTGGCCGGCTGGGTTTCCGCAGGAAGCCCGGTGGTGCGCACCGAGAGGCGGAAGCCATCGGCAGCGGCCAGAGTGAGCTGGTTTCCCTCGAACTTAGCCAGCACTCCGGTCAGAATCGGCCTGCTCTCATCGGTGGCCGCGGCCAGGACGACCTGCTCGATCATACCCCTAAAGGTATCAGGCTCCAGGGTGATCTGGCCTCCTCCCTCCTCGCCTGTGGTGAGCTCCGGCGAACCAACCGAGGGAATGAGGGGAAACTCCTGAGCGTCTAGGCCCTTGAGGTTGGCCTCGTAGCGGGCGCACTTGAGATTGAGGGTTTGAGTGCGCACGACGAGCTCCATATCTATGCGCTCAGGGGGCAGGGAGTTGACCCAGTCAATGAAAGAGCGGGCTGGCACCGTTGTCGCCCCATCTTCCTCCACTTTGGCCCCGATCCAGCAGTTGATACCGATCTCCAGGTCCGTGGCCGAGAGCTTCAGGCGGCCATTGTCGGTGGACAGCATCACATTGGAAAGCACGGGCAGGGTACTGCGGCTGGCCACCGCTCGCCCCACCACGCTCAATCCCTTAGCCAAATTCTCTTGTAAGCAAGAAACTTTCATGAACGTGACCTCCTTTAGTAGAAATATGCCATTCCTTTGGGTCTGGTGAACTCTAGTTTGCCTGTAGTCGGATCCAACTTCACCCCGATGGATTCCAGTGTTTCCACCCCGATAACGGTTTGGGCTCCGTCGAAGGTAATACTGATCGCAGGTGCCTCGACCTCTTCGATGGTGATCGCCACCCCATAAGCTTTGGCCTTGACACTTTGCCCATTCCCCAACTCTACTTCGACCTCTCCTGGAATTCTACTAGCGCCCACTTCCTCCAATACCTTTTCCGGCAAGACCGTGTAAGTAGCACCTGTATCAATCAGCACCTTCTTCAACTCCACGGCAGCCTTGCTCCCTCTTACCGTCATGTCTGTGTGTAGATGTCCCATATTCAACACCTCCTCGAGAGCGTTGCGGAATTCGTAGTTTAGCCCCTTGTGGGCGTTGTGCGGGCTTCTTTTAGGCGCAAAAACGGCCACAAGGGCCTATACTACGGCAATTCTGCAACGCTCTATCCTCAGGCCTGCAAGAGATGCTCTTTCCAGACTTCGTCCTCCTCGTTATCCGAAAGCTTTGCGAAGACGGCTTCCGCAGCTTGCTCGCCTTTGTCAGCCGAAGTTGCCAGTTGTCGCCTGACGGCTAGGCGTAGGCTTTCGCTGGCATCTTAATGTAGCGGTCGGGTTCTTCAGCCTTGCGCCGGATGGCAAAGAATCGCCGTTCGATTTCTTTCAGGACCACGGCATCGTAGTAAACCATGCCGCAGTCGAGACAAACCTCAACCGGGGTATTGGGCACCAACAAGTATTCACCCTTGTAGCTATAGAGATATTCAATTCGACGTTCTTCATAGCGGTCACTGCCGCAGAAATTACATTGAACTTTCCGCATCGCTCTCCTCTCCTCGTGTCCAGGGGTCAACAAACTTCGGTGGGCGTGGAATGTAGACCGTGATAAGGGCCACTTTCTCACCACGCCAACCGCAGACAGCGTGAATGGGCACATTCTTGGCAAAGCCCACAATCAGACAACTTTCACCACGGCCGGTGTCAGGGTATTGCTCAAGTATCTCCCCGTTCAGCAGGGCTTCTTCAACCTGAGCAAAGGTCAACTCGTCCGCCTTGCGCTCAATATCCGCGTGATGGGTATAGACATACTCGTTGGCACGAACTTTGGCTTTGATCTCTTCAATGTCCATACTTCAACAGTGCGGCGACTGCGTTATCCCAAAGCTTTGCGAAGACGACTTCTGCAGCGCTCCGAAGCTGGCTGCGCAATTCCCTATCATCTCAATGGCACTAAGATTTTACGCTACATCGCCCCTTTGTTAACACTCCTAGGACAAGTGGCGGCTAACGAGATACGGCTAAAAGGAGTTGCTGAAGGCAACTTGGGCAGGTCTTTTAGCTACTGTTAGGCAATGCGGCGGCTTGCTTTTTCCGCGTTGTGCCTTCATACTTTGCTTTTGACTCCATCACAAACAAGGCAAGCTGCTTCACCTGGTCAACATGGACTTTAGGAGCCGCGGCACTCTCCTCCACGTTAGCCACTAAGTCTGCCATTTCTTGCAGAGCCCCTGCCAATGTCACTCCTTCTTGCCTTCTGTTGGTGAGCTTCTTGGTGTAGTATTCCATCGTCTTACCCATCACGATAGAAAACACGTCCACTTCATTGATCAACATTCCTGACTCAAGCGTGCGTCGTGCCCAAAAGACGGCATCGTTCAGAATCGAGTCTTTTGCAGATGACCAGTCGCACTCGGGGAAAGGGCTCGGCTTTTTACGGCACACTAGAACGCAGTCGTAGCGTATATTGCCCTTGCTGCTATGAAAGCCACTTTTCCCTTCAGAACGTACAATCGGTGTGGCGGAAATGTAAAAGCCCGCGTCCAGTAGAAGTTGGGCAATCCCTTCCCATGCCCATATCTTGTTGTGGTGAAACGTGAACACGAGCAGGCCATCATCTTTTAGAACACGATGGCACCCCATAAACACGCGCCGCAGACCCTCAGTAAAGAAGTCGGTTGTTTTTCCTAGCTTGTCGTTCTTCACGATTTCATCGGGATGACTGGACGAGTTAGGCTCAAACCATGGGTAGGGGTCCTTCAACGCAAGCCGTAGCCAGACGTAGAAAAAATCGGCAAGCTCGGAATATTGCACGTTGTCGAAGTAAGGCGGATCTGTGATGACGGCGTCGACCGATTTGTCAGGGATGAAGGACAACTCTTCAGAGCTCTGACAGCGCAACAGTGCAGCGTGGTCGGTGCACATCAATTCATCAAAGTTTCCTACCAGCCGCCCTTCAATTCGTTCTTTTCCAGTGTGCTTGCTATAGCGTTGACCGCGCAGGTCCAACAGCCGCTCGTATGGTTTCTGGCAGTAAGCTTTCGCTCTACGCACTTTCTCGAAGCATTTGACGAAAGTACCACGTCCGAACACCGTACCCCACACATTGTTCTCGGCCGGACGCTCAATAGGATGGTAAGCGTGCAAGCCAAATAACAAAGAGACCTTGTGCCACTCGATTTCGTACTTGCAAAACATATTGTTGGCGTCCAGAGAGTCAGAGAACGCCGTCAGCATCAACTCTCGGATATTCTGGTCCGGTATCCTGAGGATTTCTTCCAGCAAGATGAATAGACAAAGCAACTGGCGCTCATTGAACATCTGCCAGAAGTGCGTGTAACCATGATTGACAGGGCGCGGGTCACTGCGTCCCTCTATGGGGATAGCCTGACGAGGAAATAACAAACTCCCTTCCCGCTGCGTGAATTCCGCTCTTGCTTGCTCCCAGCGCATCAAGTCCGCATCATCTATACGCTTGAAGAACCGGCCGCACGTTTCGCAATATCCTTCCAAGGCATGCAACTCCATATCAAGCGCTGCACCTTTGCGCTTAACAGCATCCAACAGTTTTTGCTTCTCACCACATTCTGAGCACCGAAAAACCCCGCGTCCTGACACACCCTTACGTGGGTCGAAAACTGTTCCACATTCATGACACTTGGTGTTTGATTGATGTCCCACCGTCTCAATGATTTGCAGGCAATGTGGACACAGGCAAACGTTGATATGGTCTCGTCGTGACAGTTCATAATTAGGAAATAGCCTCACCTTAGCGCCGCACTGAACACAGTCGGCAACCTTCACCCAAAAGTAATACATCACTTCGGCATCGTGGCCATTTGGGCAAGTCGTACGGTAATAGTCCTTGATTCGTTTACCTGCCGTTCGCTCCAACTCACGGAATGTGACATCTAACACGTCAAGGTCAACGGGTTCCACTTCCTTCTTGGTAACAAACCACGCAACGGGATTGACGTCCACACCAATGACCTTACAGCCAAGCCGCAATGCCTCAACTATCGTCGTACCACCGCCCATAAACGGATCAAGAACAATCTTGCCTTGTAAATCAGCACCCTCGCAAAACTTCCTCCAGATGCTTACCTCTGACTCATCTTGTGAGCTAAACGCGGAAAGCGCAATCGTCCGGAAAACGCTGCCCAATCGCCGTGCCCACCACTTGTGTATCTGATAGACGGGTTTCTTGGCGTTGCCTTCGGACATGGCAACAGGGTTTAACTTCTCAATTGGTAGGTTCTTTTCAATGAAAGTCATAGCCATTTTCACGAATTGCGTTTCAACAAGTTCTGCCACATAGAGCTGCCGCTCTTGCCGTACAGGTCCTCAAATTGTCTTTCCAGTTCTTCGATTTTCGCGTCAAGGATTTCGGAGAGGGTTTGTCCCTGAGCATCACTGAATTCCTCGCCCACCTCAGCAGCAATGTCGTAGATTTCGTCAATGCAGTTTGGGTCCTCAGAGATGAACTCCCAAAACTCACGTCCTGTTTTCCACTCGACGCCGCCCTCTTCCTCCACATATTTCCGAACGATACTGCTGACCTGCCGCTTGCTGCCGTAACACATACCAAAGAGAACTGCCGAGCCACGGTTGCGCCTCTGCGCAGAGCGGAGTAATTGGGAGATGCGAACCCCCAAGTCCTTTGGAATAGTGTTGGGACCGCTTTTCACCTGGATATGGTGGTGACGACCCTGTTTCGTCTTTAAGATGTCCGCACCTTCAACCCCGGTCCCTTCTGAGAACACCTTAGCTGCGTCTTGAAGGGCAATACCAAACGATGTTACCGTGCCGCGTTCTAAACGCTGGCCAACAAGCCATCTGACGATCGACTTGGCCTCATTCAAGCCCATTTCCTTTGTCAGAATTCGAATCAGGAAAGGGTTAATGTTCAAATCCTCAATCTTCAAGCGGCGAATCGTGCGCGCCCTGTTGCGTAAGAACTGTTCGAAGACCTGCTTTATCTGGTTTCGTCTTGCTGTATCGAGTGGCATCTAATTTCCTTGCACCCAAGCCCATTGCAGAAGGGGATTTCCGCCTTCGGGTTCGCATGGGGATGGGTGCATATCTCAGTGGTCTTTGAGCTATTGTGGTTGAACGATCCCTAGCCGCAACGTAAGTATACTACGGTTGGCGGTTTCATGCAAGAGAACTCAAAGGGCAACGGGCTGTTTGAAGTCGTAGATGCCGTCGTCTATGGCCCACCTCCGGCCGCAGCCCGGGCAGGTCAACGACTCCTCTCTCTCCATCAGGTCGGTTGCGTGACAGGTTGGGCAGCGGAAGAAGCCTCGATCTTCGGCTTGGGCGTCTTCCTTTTCCGCCCTGGCCCGAACGAAGACGCTGGGGGCCAGCTTCAACGAGGCTGTGGGCCCTTGCAGCAGTCCATCCAAAACGGCCAGGGGGCGGGGGGGAATCAGGCGCTTGAGGAGGGGGAGGCGGAAGGAAGATACCGCCAGCTCTCGCCCGATGGCGAAACCGGCCTCCCTCAGGCGAGTCTGCATCCAGGCGGGATGGAAGTCGTAGTTGAGCTCGACGAACTCGTACGGCTCAGGGGCAAAGGGGCTCCAGCTTTGGCGGCCCAGCAGGTATCGCAGGACGGCCTTGAGGTGGCGTTTGTTAGCATATTCCAACACGTAGACTCCCTGTGGCCTGAGCACCCGCTGAATCTCCTGGAAGGACGCGGGGATGTTCTGCACGTGATGCAGCACCCGCAGCGTCACCGTGGTATCGAAGAGGGAATCAACGAAGGGCATGTTATACAGGTTGGCGGCCACGTAGATGTACTTACCCTCTCGCCCCAAGCGGTCCTGGGCCTGACGCAGCATGGATTTGGAGTAGTCCAGCAGAACGACTTGGTGGTAGCAGTCGTAGAGGTCGGCCAGGCGACCAAAGCCAGCTCCAATTTCCACCAGACGAGCGCCGGTAGGAGGCAAAAGTTTGCGGAGGGCGATTCGTTCTGCCAAGTCCTCGTATTCCCGTCCCTGCCCCTCCCAAAAGTCCGTCCGGTATGAGCTGTCTTCGTAGTCGCAGATTCTAGTCATGGTTTTTGAGGTGTTTCACGTGAAACAATTTTGCGCGCTTTCTATTATATCACACTCCTTCAAAAGCTCAAACTGGAGGTCCAACGCCGCGCAACCGGCCAAGGTGATGGCGTCAGATGATCCTTAGCGAGACTAAGGGCCGGTCTTAGTCTGACTTTGCAATGTTGCCGATTTGTGGTATACTAAATACCAGCATGGGCAAGACCATTCTGTTGACCGGCCGGCCTCGGGTGGGCAAAACGACCATCATCAAGAACGTGGTGAGAAGGCTGCCTGGCCAGGCAGGCGGCTTCTATACCGAGGAGATCAGGGAGCGAGGCCAACGGCAAGGGTTCAAGATCGTGACCCTGGACGGGCAGGAAGGCATTCTGGCCCACGTAGGCATCAAGAGCCCGATGCGGGTGAGCAAATACGGGGTCAATCTGGCCGACCTGGAGGATATCGGCGTGGCAGCCATCCGAGAGGCCGTGGCCCAAAAGGACTACGTGGTCATTGATGAGATCGGCAAAATGGAGCTCTTCTCCCAGGCGTTCAAGGATGCGGTCTGGGAAGCCGTCCACAGCGATAGGCCCGTCCTGGGGACCATCACCCTGACCTCTCATCCCTGGGCCGACAGGGTCAAGGCTTTTCCCCAGGTAACCGTTATCGAAGTCACCGAAGCCAATCGCGACAGAATAGCCCAGCAGGTCTTGAATTTGTTCGAGCAGTAGGCCACCGTGCTGAGGGGGGCAACTGATTGCGCTGCGGAGCGCAAAACTTGTAAGGGGGTGGTGATCAATCAAACTGAAGTTCGGAAAACCATGATCGTTATCTTGACAGGAAGGAGGGAAAAATGTTCTCAAAAACGATAGGACAATTTCCACTCAAGAGGGGGAAGGTTCGGCCAGTGCTCCAAGTCATGGGCGTCGTCTTGTTGGTTCTTATTGTAGTATCATTCCCCTCCATGCCCCAAGCTGTAACCTATCCAGACGCTTTCTGGCGGGGGGAATACTACAATAACAAAGAGCTCAGTGGCGCTCCAGCCCTGGTCCGAGACGACGGCGTCATTGACTTCTACTGGGGCTTTGGCCCGCCCGGTGATGATCAGGTGGCGACCGATAACTTCTCGGTGCGCTGGACCAGGAGTGTGAACTTCGAGGGGGGAACCTACAAGTTCTACACCGTCGCCGATGATGGGATCAGGCTCTGGGTAGACGACCAGTTGCTCACTGACCGCTGGCACGAACAGGCCGCCCAAACCCACGAAGCCTCTATCAATCTGATCCAGGGGTGGCACAACGTGAAGGTGGAATACTTTGAGCTGGGTGGTGTGGCTGAGGCCCGGGTCTGGTGGGAGCGAACGGTGGTACTGAATCCTGTCAACTGGCGCGGCGAATACTACGACAACACCGGTCTGGCCAGCTCCCCCGCCTTCGTCCGAGACGATGGGAACTTCATCAACTTCGATTGGGGCTTCGGCTCGCCGGGCAGCGGGTTGGGACCCGAGGGCTTCTCCGTCCGCTGGACCAGGGGCGTGGCTTTCGAGCCCGGAAACTACAACTTCTACGTTTCCACCGACGATGGAGTCAAGCTGTGGGTGGATGACCATCTGTTGATAAATGAATGGTACGACCAGGCCGCTTCAACGCGCAAAGCCTCCATTAACCTCGGCGAAGGCTGGCACCAATTGAAGATGGAGTATTACGAAAACGGTGGTATCGCCAAGGCCAAACTGTGGTGGGAGCGCGTAGCACCTCAACTCCAGGCTCAGGCGCAGGCCCCACAGCCCGTTGAGCAATTCCCCTCTCTTCATTGGCGTGGTGAGTACTATGCCAACACCAGCTTCAGCGGCGCTCCTCTCTACGTCCGAGACGATGGTCCCACGATTCGCTTCGACTGGCAATTTGGTGGGCCTGGCGCTGGGCTGGCAAGCGACAATTTCTCCGTACGCTGGACCAGGAGCGTGGAATTCACAGGAGGGCGCTATCGCTTCACTGTTACCACCGACGACGGGGCGAAGCTCTGGGTGGATAACCAACTGCTCATCAGCGAGTGGCGTGTTCAGGCTGCCCGAACTTTTACCGCCGATCTCACCCTGGTGGCAGGCTGGCACCATCTGAAGCTGGAGTACTACGAGGCCGGTGGGGTGGCTGAGGTCTCCCTCGCGTGGGAACCCATAGCGGTGACACCTCCTCGGGAATGTACTGTCACCTCTGTCCTGGGCTTCGGCAAGATCTGGAGCGGGAACCCAACGGTACGCGATGGCCTGGGATGCCCCACGGACGTAGAGAAGGGCATCTGGAGCGCTGAACAAACTTTCCAGAACGGCTACATGTTCTGGCGCGAGGATCTGCGCCGCATCTACGTCCTCTACAACAACCGCACCTGGCAGTTGTTCACCGACACCTGGGAGGCTGGGGACCCCGAGTATGACCCGAACATCGTGCCTCCGTCGGGTTATTATCAGCCCAAGCTGGGTTTCGGCAAGGTGTGGAGAGAGCAGCCAGGAGTGCGGAATGGCCTGGGCTGGGCCACCAGGCAAGAGCGCAGCTTCTGGGCCTCCATTGAGCCCTTCGAGGAGGGCCTCATGATCTGGAGCAACGTCGAGGGCATCTTCGCCCTCTACGACGACGGCACTTGGGAGGATTATCTGTAATCCCCTGAGATTGCTCGACCATTCCCGGCAGCGCCCATGCCACTACGGCGTGGGCGTTGCCTTTTGTCGTCTTTCTGGTATAATTAAGTGCCTGAATACGGAAGACCTTAGAGGTCTGATGACCTGGCTCGAAAGGAAAGTTGCCTTGGACAATCGTTCGATCCCCGTTATCGTCATTGCCATTCTCCTCACTGTGTGTTGCTGCGTGACCGTGCTGGGCTTAGTGGTGGGAGCACTGATCGTACCGCGGATAGACGGGTTCCTAATTCCCACTACGTCAACCGCTGTGCCTGCCGTCATCCACACACCCTCTCCTGTGCCTGTTGTCATCGGCACCCCTACGCCTACAATCGAGCGCTCCACCGAAGAGCTTTTGGCGGAAACCTCGGTTCCGGAACGAGACCCCCTGGCTCTTACCGCCCGCCTCAAGGAGGTGGATCAGCCCATCCCCCTGGTGGTAAACGACACCCCACCTCACTACGCCGTGGGCGACGAGGAAGCCTTTTGGTTATTAGACGTAGATACCAATGTTAGCTATACTATCACGGCGACCCTTCGCTACCTGACGCCTCATCTCTACCTGTGGGTGGAAGAAGGTTCCAGTTTCGATCAAGAGGCCCTGGAAAGATCGGCCGAGCGTTTCGAAAACCAAATCTACCCCACCAACCGGCAGTTCTTCGGAAGCGAGTGGACGCCGGGCGTAGACAATGACCCCCACATTCACATCCTCCAGGCCAGTGGCCTGGGGTCCTCGGTAAATGGATACTACTTGGACACCGATGAGTACTCCAAACTGGTTAATCCCTACTCCAATGAGCGAGAGATGTTCTACGTCAACTCGGACAATTTGCAGCCGGGTACCGAATCGTACGACAGTGCCCTGGCTCACGAGTTTCAGCACATGATCCATTGGGCGGTTGATCGCAATGAGGATACCTGGGTCAATGAGGGCTTTTCGGAGTTGGCCTCTTATCTCAATGGTTATGCTATGAGAGGAATTGATCGCGCTTTCAGCGGCAACTCCGATACGCAGCTCACGTCTTGGCCTGGCAGCCCTGGCCAGGCATCGGCTAACTATGGAGCCAGCTTTCTTTTCGCTGCCTATTTCCTGGAGCGCTTCGGCGGTCAGGCCCTGCGCAGCGTGGTTTCGCATCAGGCCAATGGCATAGCCGGCTTCGAAGCGAGCCTTACCGACTACGGGTTAACCTTCGAAGACGTCTTCGCCGACTGGCTGATTGCCAACTATCTCGATAATACCGGCCTGGCCGATGGTCGCTATGGCTACCGAGACCTGACCGTTGGCCCACCTCAGCTCGACCAAACCCATACCGACTATCCCGTCCAGCGCTCCACCACCGTCCACCAGTATGGAGCTGACTACATCGAGTTGCAGGGGCAAGGAGATGTGGCCCTCACGTTCGTCGGCTCAACCCAGGTGAAGCTGGTGCCTAACGATCCGCATAGCGGAGAGTATTTCTGGTGGTCCAATCGCGGCGACAGCGGCGATATGACCCTGACTCGATCTTTTGACCTGACAGGGCTGTCGCAGGCTACTCTGGAAGTTTGGCTGTGGTATGACATTGAGGAGAACTGGGACTACGCCTACATCGAAGTCTCGACCGACGGAGGGCAGACTTGGGATCTTCTCAAAGGCCAGTACACCACAGACTCGAATCCCAGTGGCAATAGCTTTGGCCATGCCTACACGGGGAAATCGGGGTCCACCTGGGTTGAGGAGAAGATAGACTTGACCTCCTACGTTGGCCAGGAGATACTGTTGCGATTCGAGTACATCACCGACGGTGCTGTGAACGAAGTTGGCTTCTGCGTAGACGACATCGCCATCCCCGAACTGGGCTATTCTCACGACGCTGAAAGCGACGAGCAGTGGATGGCCGAGGGATTCATCCGCACTGACAACATCTTGCCTCAGCGGTTCCTGGTGCAGCTCCTCGAGCTAGGTCCAGACGTGAGGGTACGACGCATGGAGTTGGATGAGGCTCAGACTGGCCGTCTAGTGGTGGAGGGCCTGGGGAAAGGGGCGGGACGCGCCGTGCTGGTCGTCTCAGGTCTGGCTCCAGTCACCACGGAACTGGCCAGCTACGAATACTCCATCGAGCCTGTTCGGAAGGACTGATCGGAAGGGCGCTTAGAGGATTTCGAAAACAAATTAGGGAACCAATGCCACCATATTTAGTTGTTTTATTGGCATCTTCATACTATATGCAGTATACAACGTAGCAAAGTAGAGGCGGAGGGAATACCCTAAGACGGGTCGCCCCTTGCCAAAAGGGTTGAAATCTGGTATACTGTTCGCAGAGGATAAACATGGACGAAAAAGAGGCAGTCAGACAGTATGTGGAGTCAGAGGCTGCGGGCAAAGCCGGAGAGCCGGTCCTGGTGGCCTCTTTCAGCTCACCCGATGACCCCATCGAAGCCAGGGTCTACAGGGTAGATTTCACGCCTGGCGAAGCCTGGATAGGCGAAGCCCCGAAGTGGTGGTGGGTTGTGGTCAGCAAGTTGCCGACTAATCTCTATGACGGCGGGAAATTCACTGCCGATGAGGTCTACAGCTTCCACCTGGGGGTCATGCTGAGGTATGCGCATAGCCAGGGCTATCCGGATATTCCGGACTTTTTGCTAGACCGAGCAGAGAAGTAACGAGTGATGAGAAACGAGTAATAGGGGATTAGACTCGCTAGTCGTTACCCATTCCTCGTTACCTGTTACTTTGAGGGGAGGATTCAACATGGGAGAGAAGATCTTGGTGGCCGTTGCCTGGCCCTATTCATCGTCCTACGTCCACGTAGGCAACGTGGCTGGAGCATACCTGCCAGCGGACATTTTCGCGCGCTACCAGCGTCTGATAGGGAACGATGTGCTCATGGTCTCCGGCTCGGATAGCCACGGCACCCCCGTGACTGTTAAGGCGGACCAGGAGGGCATCTTCCCTCGCCAGGTCTTCGAGCACTATCACCAAAGCTTCTTGGATGATTTCATCAAGCTGGGCCTGACCTACGACCTCTTCACCCACACGGACACCGAGAACCACCACCGCGTCGCTCAGGACATTTTCCTGACGCTTTTGGAGCACGGCTACCTCTTTAGGAAGACCATGCAGCAACTGTACTGCGAACACTGCCACAAGTTCCTGCCCGATCGCTACGTTTATGGTACTTGTCCCCACTGCGGCAATAAAGACGCTCGCGGCGATCAGTGCGAAGCCTGTAGCCGACCCCTGGATGCCATTGAGCTCATTGATCCCTTCTGCAAGCTCTGCGGCCACCGCCCCGTGGTCCGCGAAACGGAGCATTTCTTCCTCGATCTCCCCGCCCTGAACGAGCAATTGCTGGCATGGGCCCAGGATAAAACCTACTGGCGACCCAATGTCTACAACTTTACCCTTAACTATCTCAAGGAAGGATTGCAAGGGCGTCCCATCACCCGCGACATGGAGTGGGGCATTCCCGTGCCAGTGGAGGGCTACGAGGACAAGTGTATCTATGTCTGGTTTGAGGCGGTGATCGGCTATTTCTCAGCCAGCATCGAGTGGGCCAAGATAACGGGGCAGCCAGAGAAGTGGAAGGAGTGGTGGTATGAGACTAGCCGTAGCTATTACTTCATCGCCAAGGACAATATCCCCTTCCATAGCATCATCTGGCCGGCAATGCTGATGGGGACCGAGCGGTTGTACGCTGAGAACGGGGAATTGAACCTGCCCTACGACGTGCCATCCAACGAGTTTCTGAATCTGGAGGGGCGGAAGATCTCCGGCAGCCGCAACTGGGCGGTCTGGCTGCCCGATTACCTGAAGCGCTACGACCCCGATCCGCTGCGCTATTACCTGACCGTCAACGCTCCTGAAGCTCGGGACACCGATTTCTCCTGGACTGACTTCTGGCGCCGCAACAACGACGAGCTAGTCGCTACCTGGGGAAACCTGGCCCACCGGGCCCTGTCCTTTGCCTACGGGAACTTCGATAAGCGTGTGCCCGCGCCAGGTCCGTTGGACGAAGTGGACCAAGCCCTGTTGGATAAGGTGGAGGCCGCTTTCGAGCCCGTCGGCCAGCTCCTGGATGGCTGCAAGTTCAAGGCGGCTCTAGGCGAGGTCATGGCCCTGGCTCACGAGGCCAATCGTTACCTCAACGAGAAGGCTCCCTGGCTGCAGATCAAGGAGGATCGGGAAGCGGCAGGCACCACCATCTATGTCGCCTTACGGGCGATAGACTCGCTAAAAACCCTGTTCTATCCCTTCTTACCCTTCTCCTCTCAGCAATTGCATCGTTTACTGGGCTATGATGGGGACATCATGGGCCGACAGTACGTCGAGACCCTCCAGGAGGAACACTCAACCCACCAGGCTCTCCGTTACGATGGAAGCGGCTTGGAGGGGGAATGGGTTCCCAGCCAGTTACTGGCTGGCCAGGCCTTGCGAAAGCCCAAGCTGCTGTTCAAGAAACTGGACGAAAGCATTGTGGAGGAGGAATTGGCGCGACTGAGGGCAGTGACGAGTAACGAGTGATGAGTGATGAGAAACAAGCAATGAGTAACGAGGAACAAATAATAAGGAATGGGGAAACTCATTACTCATTACTCATTACTCATTACTTTTCTACAGTGCTCATCATCGCCGCCTACCTGGCCCTGGGCATCCTCTACGCTGTCAGGACGCCTCCCTGGCAGGTGCCCGATGAGCCAGCCCATTACAACTACATCAAGTACCTGGCAGAGAACTATCGTTTCCCCGTCCTCCAGATGGGCGACTACCCCCACGATTATCTGGAGGAAATCAAGGCCAGGCAATTTCCTCCAGAGATGTCCATCGAGCCCCTCCGCTACGAGTTCCACCAGCCGCCCCTATACTACATCCTCGCCGCTGTGGTCTACAAGCTCTTCGCTGGAAGACTCCTCCCTCTCCGCCTGCTCTCTGTCCTATTAGGCTGCTGTCTGCTCTGGGTGGCTTATCACATCGTCAAAGAGATCTTCCCTGAAGACGAGGCTCTTGCTCTCGGGACGACCGCCTTCGTCGCCTTCGTCCCCATGCACATCGCCATGACCGCGGCGGTGAACAACGACACCCTGGCAGAGTTGATACTGGCGGGAATTATGTGGATGTTGGTGAGGTATGTCAAATTGGTCAGATGGTCAGATGGTCAGATGGTCGGATGGTCGAAAGAGGCACCTGACCACCTGACCAAGGACCACCTGACCACCGGACCAATGGGGAGACCTACTGAGAGGATTGGGCAATTCATTTGGCTGGGCGTGCTGATGGGGCTGGGACTGCTGACCAAAATAACCACCCTGGTTGCCATTCCTTTAGCCTTGGCCGCGATCCTCGTCAGAGAAGGGTGGCTGGAACGAATACGGCGCTACCTGCTATCTGCTATCTGCTTCCTGCTCCCTGCCCTCCTCCTCGCCCTTCCCTGGTTCGTTCGCAACGCCCTGTTCTACGGCAGCTTGGACATCTGGGGTCTGGGAAGACACGATGCCATCGTCGTTGGCCAGCCTCGTACCGCGGAGTGGTTGGCCCAGTTCGGCCCAACCAAATTGGCCAAGGATTTCGTTTTCACCAGCTTCAAGAGCTTCTGGGCCCAGTTTGGCTGGATGGGCATCCTGGTAGATGAACGAATCTATTTGATCCTGGCCCTGCTCTGTGCTGTAGTAGGGCTGGGCCTGGTCCTCTTTGTTATCAGGAACGTCAGACAACGGATGTTAACTTCATCTCAAAGGATGGCTCTTGGCATCCTGGTTCTGTCGTCTCTCTTCACTTTGCTCTCCTATCTCTGGTACAATCTTACGTTCGTCCAGCACCAGGGACGCTATCTCTTCCCTGCCCTAATTCCCATCGGCTTGGCCTTCGCTTTAGGTCTGCGGGAGGTATTGACCAGGTACAATGCCAGAGTAGTGGCCCTCTTGTTCTTGGCGGGGGTCCTGATCTTGGCGGCTAAGGGTCTGGTAACTGGGGACTTCAACGAGCTAATCATTTCTTTGCTGGGCGGTGCGGCAATAGCCTTCGGAATCAAGGCCCTCCTGCCTGAGAGATACGATGATTGGGTTTTCGCTTTGCCCTATCTAGGCTTATTGGGGCTAGACCTGGTTTGCTTGTTCAAGTTTATCATCCCCTACTTTCTAGAGACCTGACAGGTTTCCCAAAAACCTGTCAGGTCTTGATAAACTCGTGGAGGTCTGAACATGAGCTTTCTCAAGAAGATAGCATCCGCATTATCACCCAAAGCTGCTGGGGCTTGCTCTGAGCGGAGCGAGCGAAGTCGAAGGGAAGGCGAGGTTCTTTGGGTCTACGCACGCTGCGATAAGTGCGGCGAGAAGATCAGAACTCGCGTTGACTTGAGCTACGACCTGACGCCTAACTACGACGATGAGGGCCGTGTCGCCAGCTACTTTTCGCGCAAGGTGCTGATTGGCAGTCGGAACTGCTTTGAGCCCATCGAGGCGGAGCTGACCTTCGATGCCCACCGCCGGGTGATCTCGCGAGAGATTGCCGGCGGTCAGTTCATCAGCAGGGAAGAGTACGAGGGCGATGAGTCTTGTACTGAGCCTGTCGAAGTGAACGAGCGACTCGTTAACCCGTTACTCGTTGACTCGTCACTAAACTAGGAGGGTGAGAATGTCTACTGAAGTTCAAGTCACTGCTGCCTATTTCGAAAAGCCGGGCAGAGAAAACACGCCGCGAACCCTTGAGCTTGCCAAGAGGCGGGCTGAGGAGCTGGGGATTAAGACCATTTTGGTGGCCAGCACTTGCGGGGAGACCGGGGTGAAGGCCTGCGAAGTCTTTCGGGGCTACAACGTGGTGGTGGTCACCCATTCCACGGGCCTCAAGGAGCCCGACTATCAAGAGCTGACCGACGAGAACCGGACGGCCATCGAAGCTGCGGGGGGCAAGATCCTGACCTGTCAGCATGCCTTTGGTGGGGTGGGCCGGGCGGTTCGTAAGAAGCTGGGTACCTATCAATTGGAAGAGCTCATCGCCTACACCTTGCGCCTCTTCGGGGAGGGCCTGAAAGTGGCCGTGGAGATAGCTCTGATGGCGGCTGATGCCGGCCTGGTGCGTACCGATGAGCCTGTTATCGCCATCGCTGGCACGGGCAAAGGCGCCGACACGGCCGTGGTGCTCAAACCCGCCAACGCCCAAACCTTCTTCGATCTCAAAGTGCTTGAGGTTCTGTGCAAACCTAGATTAGGCTGAACGTTCAACCACCCTTGCAAAGCAATTTCCGGCGGGCTAAAGACGTTTCTGACCCTGGATGAGGAATGAGCCACTGCCGAATCCTCGCCAGGGTTTCCCACAAAAAAGAAGCCATCGAGACTCAGGTCTCGATGGCTTCTTGCGTATTGCCGACAACAGCAACCGTTATTCGCCAGTCTGGAACACCAGCCGACCTTCGACCGCCGGTGAGATGGTGCCCATTGCCGTGATGTAATCAATGACCGAATCGCGCACGTAGAACTGCGTGTCGGCCACGATCTGGTCCAGCGGCCAGAGGGTCACACCGGCGTCGCTGAAGTTGCACGAACCAGCGGCCAGGTAGTTGACGGTGCCCACGTTGTAGTAGGTGTCCGCGTCGGTGAAGTCTACCGCCGTGCCATTGAAGACCAGCGACACCGCGTTATTGCCATTGGGCAGGTCGGGATACGTGTCATTGTAGGTGATCACGCCGCCCGCGTTGATGTCCAGCATACACGTGGTGTAGTAGGAGTAGCCGCCGTGACCCGGCACGTACTTGTAGTAGTAGTAGTTGCGGTACGCGCGCTCGAGGACAGCCTTGAGTTGCGGGCCGTTCATCCGCATCGCGAACAGCGAGTTCTCGTACGGCATCAGCGTGTACATGTCGCCCACGGTTAGCGTGACCGGATTCTCCGGCGTGGCTGCGTCTGCCACCTTCTTGTTGCTCATCGCTCCAGACAGGTGGAAGTCCACGGTGATCCCGTCCTGGGCCAGCTCCCACACCGCAGCATCCGCTTGCAGGTTGGCGCCGGTGGTCTCTTCGGTGTAGGCTGTCAGCGCGTCAAGCGGGGCAGTGGTCTGGCCAATCACCTGGCCGGTGTAGGCCGCCAACTCCGCCTCGAACGGCCCCAGGTAGGTGGTCAGCTCAGAATCTGGGCTCACGTTCTTCGCCGCAAGCAGGTACCCCTCCCGGAACACGACATCGTAGCCGCCGTTCCCGTCGGCAACGAATCCGACGTTGATCTTCCCCAGGTACTCCGCGTAATTTCTCGTTTGGGCGATCAACGTCCCCTCCGGATTGACGTCGGAAGTGACCAGGACCGCTGGGTCCAGCTTGGTGTGGCTGTGGCCCCCTACGATCACGTCAATCCCCGCGACCTCCTGAGCCACCAACTCGTCGCTGTCCACCTCATCACCATAGGGCTGATACCCGATGTGGGTGAGGCCGATCAACAGATCAGGGTTTTCGGTGGTCAGGATGGTGGGAACCAGCGATGCAGCCGTCACAGTGGCAGGGTAGAAAGTCAGGCCAGGGATGTTGGAGGGCAACTCGTAGCGATATACCCGCGGGTTGGTCAGGCCGAAGATAGCCACCTTCACCCCACCCACATCCAGCGTAATGTAGTCCTCCACGTTCGCGTTGATGAAGCCGTAGGTGCCGTCATCTTCCACGTTGGCCCCCACGATCGGGAAGTCCACCTGCCCCAGCATGGTGGCGAAGGTGGTTGACCCGAAGTTGAACTCGTGGTTTCCGATGGTCATGGCGTCGTAGTCCAGCAGGTTCAACGCCCCAGCAATCGGGTTGGGGGTGGCATTGCGGAAGTACTGGGCAAAGGCGTTCCCCTGGAAGGTATCGCCGGCATCCAGCAGCAGGGTGTTGGGGTTCTTGGCCCGCTCAGCCTTGATGTGCGAGGCCAGGTAGGTCATGCCTTCGGGGGTGCCTTTGTAAGAGGTGGTGGGGAAGGTGCCGTGGATGTCGTTGGTGTGCAGGATGGTGATCAGCTTGTCCATCTTCACGATGCGCTGGCCAAAGTCCGCCGGATTGCTGAGGGGCGAGTTGGCCCCGATCCACGCGTTGAATGCTTCCTGCATGTCGAAGCCGGTGTCACGGCGGTTGGTGCCCTGGCTGAAGGCGCTGAAGCTATCGCCGCCGAACGCCAGGAAGTTGTTGGTCACCACGCGGTAAGTCTGGGTGGGGATCAGCGGCTCGCCGCCCACTTTGGCTCCGTAAGCACCCCAGGCGGTCGGGGTGGTACAGTTGCAGTCGTTGTACCAGTAGTGGGCGATGCCTGAGGACTGCAGGATGCCCTTGTACAGGGTGGCACTCTGATCCAGCAGCGATTGGAGTTGGGCGCCGGTCAGGTCCATGGTGTACAG
>CAYUPJ010000041.1:0-24373 GCA_964446635.1 uncultured Anaerolineae bacterium | reverse complement strand
TGATCCACGAATATCGCTCGTCTCCCTATGTAGACCCCAACCTACCACTGGAGCTATTGCCCGACGATTGGCTGGGCGAGAGGGCAATGCAACTGTTTCAGCAGTATCACGACCTACTAGTTGATAAGGCAGAGGCTTTTGTGGACTCGGTCTTCGCCACAGCCCCGCAAATCAGTAGTCAGTAATCAGCAGCCAGTAGTCAGATGTCTGGACTACTGGCTGCTGCGTAATTTAAGGAGGTAAGTTGCGAGAGGTAGTTATCGTTGAGGCGGTACGTACTCCGGTGGGCCGGCACGGTGGGGCGTTGGCGATGGTTCGGCCAGACGATCTGGCCGCGCTGGTCATCAAGGAGGTCATAGCCCGGGCGGGCATCAAGCCCAATCTCGTCGAAGACGTGTACCTGGGTTGCACCAACCAGGCCGGTGAGGACAATCGCGACGTGGCCCGCATGGCACTTCTGCTGACCGGTCTGCCTTTCAGCGTGGCCGGGGTCACCATCAACCGACTTTGTGCTTCGGGATTGGAGGCTATCAACCAGGCCGCCCGCGCCATCAAGTGCGGCGAAGGAGACGTCTTCGTGGCCGGCGGGGTGGAGAGTATGAGCCGCGCGCCGTGGTCGGTTCCCAAAGCGGAACGCGCTTTCCCCTGGAGCAACGTCACTATGTACGATACGACCATCGGCTGGCGCTACCCGAACCCAAAGATGGAGCAGATGTTCCCACTGGAGGGCATGGGCGAGACAGCGGAGAACATCTACGACGAGACCGGGATCAGCCGCGAGGAGCAGGACGCCTTTGCTCTGGAGAGTCAGCGGAGGGCAGCGGCGGCCATCGAGGCCGGGCGCTTTAAGGACGAGATCGTGCCGGTGCCCATTCCCCAGCGCAAGGGGCCTCCGTTGCTGGTGGACACCGACGAGCACCCCCGCATCGAGATTGACGCCGATGGCAAGGTACACTTGACGACCAGCGCCGAAGAGTTGGCCCGGCTGCGTCCTGCCTTTCGCACTAGCGGCACAGTGACGGCCGGCAACGCCAGCGGCATCAACGACGGAGCAGCGGCGCTGCTCCTGATGTCGGAGGAGAAGGCCAAGGAGTTAGGCCTTGAGCCCATGGCCCGCTGGGTGGCCTCGGCCGTGGCCGGGGTGAACCCTCGCACGATGGGCTACGGTCCCATTCCGGCCACCCGTAAGGTGTTGCAACGGACCGGACTGACCATTGACGACATAGACCTGATTGAACTGAACGAAGCGTTTGCTGTCCAGGCGCTGGCCTGTATCAAAGAACTGGGCCTCGACGTGGCCAAGACAAACGTCAACGGGGGAGCCATAGCCCTGGGGCACCCGCTGGGCTGCACTGGCGCCAGGCTGATGGCCACGCTGCTGCACGAGATGCGGCGGCGAGCGGCGGCCGGAGAACGAATGCGTTACGGCCTGGTGACTATGTGCGTCGGGGTTGGTCAGGGGTGCGCAACCATCATCGAGCGCTCAGTGTAAAGGGAGACAGAGATGGAACTGGAAGGCAAAGTCGCACTTGTTACGGGCGGCACGCGGGGGATCGGCCGGGCCATCGTGCTAGATCTGGCCGCCAATGGTGCCGACATCGCCCTCAACTACCACAAGAGCGCCGAGCTGGCGATGGAATTCGCCGAGACCATTCGAAGCATGGGCCGCCGCGCCCTGGTCGTCCAGGCCGACGTGTCCAGCTTTGACGACGCCCAGGCGATGGTGCAGAAAGTGCTGGACGAGTTTGGTCGGCTGGACATTCTGGTTAACAATGCCGGAATGAACTGGGACGGCGTGATTTGGAAGATGACCGAGGAACAGTGGGACCGGATCATCGGGGTGGACTTGAAGGGCACGTTCAACTATACGCGGGCCGTCGCCCCCCTCTTCCGCCAGCAGGGGTTCGGCAAAATCGTCAACATCACTTCAATCAACGGCCTGCGCGGCAAGTTCGGTCAAACCAACTACTCGGCAGCCAAGGCAGGGGTGATCGGATTCACCAAGGCCTGCGCCCGCGAACTGGGCCCCTACAACGTCAACGTCAACGCTGTCGCACCGGGTTTGATCGAGACAGAGATGGTCAAAGAGGCGCCCGAGCAGGTGCGGGAGATGGCCCTGGCGGAGATCGTGATGGGTCGGCTGGGACTCCCGGAAGAGGTGGCCTACGTGGTCACCTTCCTCTGCACCGAGAAGGCACGGCATATTACAGGGCAAGTCATCCAGGTGGACGGGGGACAGTACATCTGAGGTCAGTAGACAGCATGATCCCGAGTTAGGCACAAGATACACAGTGATTCCACGTGAGTGAGATGTCATGCGAGGTGACACAATGGGAATGAGAACGACTTTACAGCCATCTGTGTATGAACAGGCACTGATTAGCATCGTGCGAACACTGCCCGTTGAGCGTGTGGTGCAAGTCTTAGACTATGCCCGCTACATTCAGTCGCAGGCCATCGAAGACTTTGGTCTTCTGGATGAAGACGAAACCGATGGGGAAATCCTTGCTGACGAAGCGCATTGGGACGCTCAGTTTGCTGCAACGCAGGATGGCTTGGAGAAGATGGCAGAGAAGGTGCGCGCAGACATTGGCGCAGGACGTACTATGCCGATGGTCTTCAGGAAAGATGGGAGCATTGCGCCAGGATGAAATCGCGTACCAATCCCGATTTCTGGAAGCTGTTTGATGATCTCCCACCGGCCATTCAACGCAGAGCCTACAGAGCATATCGTCATGGCGCGCAAATCCATTTGCAAGCAGTTTGCGATTTAAGCGGGTGAGTGAACGTGAATCCATCTACTCGGTACGCATTGGACGCGGATATCGAGCGCTAGGCCTGCTCGAGGGCGATGCCATTTATTGGTATTTCATCGGCAACCATGATGATTACGAACGGGAGCTAAAGAGACTGTAGAGGGTAACTAAGTTATGGACTTGCCGTTCAAACCCCACATTGCTAAACTGCCTGTTTATAAGCCGCCCACCGCCCCGCCTGGCGTGAAGCGAGTGGTGAATCTGTCATGCAACGAGAATCCGTTAGGCCCGGCACCCAAGGCCATGGCTGCCTTGCGGGAGGCAGTGGGGACGGTGAATCGCTACCCCGACGCGGCCGGCACGGCGCTGAAAGCAGCCCTGGCCGACAAGCATGGCCTGAGTCCGGCGAACATAGCCCTGGGCAACGGAGTGGATGAATTGCTGCTGCTCCTGTGCCTGTCTCTGGCCGACCCCGACGACGAGGTGGTCATGGCCCAAGGCTCATTTATCAGCTACCCGGTGTGGACTACCGCGGTGGGGGCCAAAGCCGTGCGAGTCCCCTTGAAAGACTACACCTACGACCTGGAAGCCATGGCCAAGGCTATCACCGACCGCACCCGGCTAGTATTTGTGTGCAATCCTAACAATCCCACTGGCACGATAGTGGACGCTACGGCCATGGAAGCCTTCCTGGAGCGCGTGCCGAAGCAGGTGCCAGTGGTGTTGGACGAGGCCTATTACGAATACGTTGTCAACCCCGATTATATAAGCGGTGTCGAGTATATCCGCGCCGGTCGGCAAAACCTGATCGTGCTGCGCACGTTCTCAAAGGTATATGGGCTGGCTGGCCTGCGGGTAGGCTACATGCTGGCTAGCGAGAAGGTGGTTGATTACATGGAGCACGTGCGACAGACGTTCAACGTCAACCATCTGGCGCAGGTGGCTGCCCTGGCCGCGCTGGATGACGACGAGCACGTGCGCCGCAGCGTGGAGGCCAACGAGACGGCCAAAGACTTTTTCTACCGTGAATTGACGGCGTTGGGCGTGTGCTACATACCTACTCACACCAACTTCATGGCCATTGATGTGGGCCGGCCGGGGACCGAAATGAGTGAGCTGCTGCTGGAGCGCGGTTTCATTACCACCGCGCTGGATGACTGGGGAGTGCCCAATCATGTCCGCTTTAGCTTCGGCGCGCTGGAAGAGAACGAGGCGTTCGTGGCAGCGTTGAGGGAGGTTAGGAGAACAACATGAGCTTTGAACACATTCGCTTTGACGTGAGTGACAGCGTAGCCAGGCTGACGCTGAACAAACCGCCGCTGAACGTGCTAAACATCGCCATGATGCGGGAGATCAACGCCGCGCTGAAAGGGCTGGACGACGATCCATCGGTCAAGGTGCTGGTCTTCGAGGCCGCTGAGGGCAGCAAGGCGTTCTCGGCCGGGGTGGACGTCTCTGAGCACACCGCCGACAAGGTGGGGGAGATGATCCAGGTCTTCCACCGCATCTTCCGCCTGCTCGATGAGCTGGAGGTGCCCACGGTGGCAATGGTGGACGGCGCGGCATTGGGCGGCGGATGCGAGCTAGTGCTCTTCTGCGACATGGTCATCGCCTCGGAGAGGGCCAGCTTCGGCCAGCCTGAGATCCAGGTGGGCGTGTTCCCGCCCATTGCGGTCGTAGCACTGCCGGCGATCATCGGGCCCAAGAAAGCACTGGAAATGGTGCTGATCGGCGACCGCATCCGTGCCGCCGAGGCCGAGCGGCTGGGGCTGGTCAACAAGGTCGTCCCGCCGGAGGAACTGCGAGCAGCCGCCGACGAGCTTGTGAGCAAGTTGACCAAGTTGAGCAGTGCGGTGCTGCGCCTGACCAAGCGGGCAGTGCGGATGGGAGAGCAGGGGAGCAGGGGAGCAGGGAAGCAGAGGAGCAGATTTATTGAAGGGTTGGCAGCGGTGGAGGAGTTGTACCTGGGCCCGCTTATGGCGACGGAGGACGCGCACGAAGGGCTAGCGGCATTCTTGGAGAAGCGATGGCCGGCCTGGAAAAACCGCTGACATTCTCACGTTTGACGTTTCACATTTCACATCATCAGATTTCACAATCAGGAGATTAACATGTTTGAACAATTCCAAAACTGGTTCGAGAACCGGCATGAATATGCCGAAGACTGGAAGGCCAGGACAGGCGGCAAGGTGATAGGCTATTTCTGTACCTACGTGCCCGAAGAGATCCTCTACGCGGCGGACATTCTTCCCGTCCGCATCCTGGGCAGCCACGAGGCAGAGGACGTCACCGAGCCTCACATCTTCAAGATGTTCTGTCCTTTCTGTCGTGACTGCCTGGCCCAGGGGTTGGAGGGCCGGTACGACTACCTGGACGGGATCATGATCGCCCAGTCGTGTCTGCACATTCGCCAGGCCTTCACCAGTTGGCGCATCCATATTCCCATAGATTACACCTATTACTTGCCTTTCCCTCACGGTGCTCAGAACCGCGCCGCACATCCTTATCTGACCGGGGAACTGGGCAAGTTCCAAAAGTCCATCGAGGACTGGACGGGCAAGACCCTCACCGACGAAGATCTGGATCGGGGCATTGAGATCATGAACACCAACCGCCGCCTCATGAAGCAGGTCTACGAGACGCGGAAGGCCGACAAGCCGCCCCTGAACGGTTTGGAGGCCATGTACATGGTCGTCTCGGGCCAGATGACGGACAAGAGGGACCATAGCAAAGCGATGGAGAATGTGCTGAAGAAGCTGTCGAAGCGGAAACTTGACCGGGAAACGGGCGTCCGGCTGATGATCGTTGGCAGCGAGGATGACGACACCGGGTTCATCAAGATGACCGAATCCCTGGGCAGCACTATCGTCATTGACGAGCACTGCACGGGCAGTCGCTACTTCTGGAACGAGGTTGAGCCCCAGGAGAATCGGCTGGCCGCCCTCGCCCATCGCTACATTGATCGGCCCCGTTGCCCCAGCAAGGACTGGCCTGATCGGACCCGTGTCCAGCACACCGTGGACCTGGCCAAGGAGTACAACGCTCAAGGGGCTCTCGTTATCCAGCAAAAGTTCTGTGATCCCCACGAACTGGACATCCCTGCTGTCCGTCAAGCTTTGGAGGCCAAGGGCATCCCCACCTACTTTCTTGAATTCGACGTCACTGTCCCCATTGGGCAGTTCAAGACGCGCGTGGAAGCCTTCCTTGAGCAGTACTTGCTGGCGGAAGCGTTGTTCTAACCCCCTCCCCTGCCCTCCCCCGTTGCACGGGGGAGGGTGGGGGTAGAAAATTGATTGGAGGAAAATATGGCTGAGGTAAGATGGAAAAGCAAACCACTAGACTGCTGGAATCAAGCCAAGGAGTTGAGGCAGAAATACTATGAGGATTATGCCAAAGCTCATGAGAAGGGAGGGATCCGATGGGCCGGCTCGGCCTGGGCCTTCAGCGGTATCCCTGAAGGGCTGGGCACAGACGTGTGGTCCCTGACCGGTGAGCCCTACGGGGCCTCGGTGGCCTGGAACAAGGACTTTGCCGCACGGTGCCATGAGGCGGCTCAGGCCAAAGGATATGCCCGCGATCTCTGCGCTTACATGCGTAACTACTGGGGCTCGATCCTGCTCAACAAGTACGTCTTCGGCGGGGAATGGCCCAAGCCAGACTTTAACTGGACTTCCCATACGTGCTGCAGTCACGCCAAATGGTACCAGGTGGCCTCCGAGCTGGAAGGGAGTGTGCCCACGTTCTCCATTGACGGCAGTATAGGCCCCTACGATGAGTTTGACGAAAACAGGCTGAACTACCTGGTAGACCAGATGCAAGAAGGCATCGAATGGATGGAAAAGGTCACAGGCCGCAAATACAACGACGAGCTGTTGATCCAGGCGGTCCACAATGAGTGCCAGGCCACTTCCCTCTGGGCCGAGGTCTGCACCCTGAACAAGGCTGTCCCTGCTCCTTTGGACGAGAAGACGATGTACTCCCTGTACGTGTTCGGTACTCTGATGAAGCATCGCCAAGAGTGTGTGGATTTCTACAGAGTGTTGAGGGACGAGGTCCAGGATCGGGTGAAGAACCAGATCGCCGCTGTGGCTACAGAGCGGTTCCGGGTGATCACCGACACCCAGCCCCCTTGGGCTTTCCTGAGCATTTTCCGGTACATGGAGGGCAGGGGAACGGTCTCCATTGGCTCCCTGTACACCTTTGGTCTCCTCGGCATCTGGGAGGTAAAGCCGGACGGCACCTGGGGGCCCAGGATTCCTCCCAAGGAGGGGACCATCAAAACCCGCGAGGACGCTCTGCGGACCATCGCCGACTGGACCGCCAGCCGGCCTGAGTGGCAACACTTCTACTCCCCAGAGCTAAAAACCGAGATGCTAAAGCGTATTGTGAAAGAGTGGAAGGTGGACGGGGTGATGCTCCATTACAACCGGGGCTGCGAGGGACTGACCGTCGGCATCGCCGAGAACAAACTGGGCCTGAAAGCGGCTGGCATCCCGGTGATGTCCTTCGAGGGCAATATGGGTGACGAGCGAGAGTTCGACCCCGAACGCACCAAAGTTGAGATCAACACGTTCCTGGAGATTCTGGGAGCACAATAAGGAGGTAACAATCAAATGGCAGTGGCAGGAATAGACGTAGGATCCAAATTCGCCAAAGCGGTGGTCCTTAAGAACGGCAAGACCTTCTATAAGGGCACGGCTGAGTGCGGATTTGACCTGAAGGAGGCCGTGGAAGAGGCGTTCAAGCAAGCCCTGGCTGAGGCCAAACTGTCCCGTGACGATATCAAGTATGTCGTGGCTACCGGGGCCAGTGTGGAAGCCGTTCCCTTCGCTAACGCCTCGGTGAGCATGCAAGGGGCGGCTGCCAGGGGTGCGCACTTTTTCTTCCCCTCGGTCAGGACGGTGATTGACATCGGGGCCGAGATGGGCCGGGCAGCCAAATGCGATGAGACGGGGAGGATGGTAGACTTTGTCCTTAACGAGAGATGCGCCGCCGGCGCCGGGGCCTTCATCGAGGCCATGTCCAGGGCGCTAGAGGTGAAGATAGAGGAGATGGGACCTCTCTCCATCGAGGCGGACAGATCTCCCACTATGAATGCTCAATGCACCATCTTTGCCGAATCGGAGGTGGTGACCCTGATTCACGAAGGGGAGCCGAAGAAGAACATCATCCGCGCTCTGCACGATGCCATCGCGGAGAGGAACATCTCGATGGTGCGCCGGCTGGGGATAGAGAAAGATGTCGCCCTGGTCGGTGGCCTGGCCAAGAACGTGGGCTTTGTGGACGCCATGAAAAGAGGCTTGGAGATGGACATTCTGGTTCCCGAGGAGCCTCTGTTCGTCGGTGCTTTGGGAGCGGCCCTGATAGCCGCTGAAAAAAGTGCAGGCTAATGGCTCCGCCGTCGTTGCGAGGCGCGCTGTTTGCGCCGAAGCAACCCCCTAGCATGCTCGGAGATTGCTTCGCTCCGCTCGCAATGACAATTGACATTAACACTCAGGAGAGGTGAGAAAACTATGGCAGAAGAGAAGAAAGAATACTGGCGGTGGCCCGAATACCGGTGCACAGTTCCGGGCAAGGATTGGAAAGGGGCGAAGGTTATCACCGCTGGGGTGGATATTGGATCAGTCAGCTCTAAGACAGCGATCATGGTTGACGGCGAACTGTACGCTTACGCTATCATGCGCACCGGGTCCAGCAGTGCAGGCAGTGCCGAAAATGCAACGGCTTGGGCATTGGAAGGCACAGGACTGACCGTAAAAGACCTCCATTACGCTGTGGGAACTGGTTATGGGAGGGTCAACGTTCCCTTTGCCCAGCGGGCTATTACCGAGATCGCCTGTCATGCCCGGGGGGCGAACTTTATCTGGGGCCCCACGGTGAGAACGGTGCTGGACATGGGAGGCCAGGACTGCAAGGCTATCCAGTGTGACAGCAAAGGCAAGGTGACTAACTTTCTGATGAACGACAAGTGTGCTGCTGGCACGGGTCGGGGCATGGAGGTATTTGCCGACTTGCTGACCGTGCCGATTGAGGAAGTAGGTCCCCGATCCTTTGAAATTGATGAAGAACCGGCCCCGGTGAGCAGCACCTGCGTCGTTTTCGCCAAGAGCGAGGCCACGGGACTTCTCCGCGCGGGATGGCTTACGGAAAAAGTCCTGGCAGCCTATACTTCAGCCATGGCCGAGAGGGTCGCGGATCTGTTGAACAGGGTCGGCGTGGAGAAGGATTTCGTCATCACAGGCGGCATCTCCAAGAATATCGGGGTGGTGAAAAGACTCGAGAAAAGGCTGGGCTTCCAGGCCCTGCCCATGAAGCCGGAGTTTGACCCCATGATTGCTGGCAGCATTGGGGCCGCGCTGTTTGCCAAAGCTCTGTATGAGAAGGGCAAATGATCATCAACTACGGATACAAGGACGGCTCAGGAGAATATTTCATCGTCGTTGACACCGAGAAATGCAATGGCTGTGGGGAGTGCGTGGGGGTGTGTCCGGCCGGTGTGCTGGAGATGACCACAGAGTTCGATCCCGAAACGTTGGAGGACATGGTCATCCCTCATCTGACCGAGGAACACGCCAAGAAGATCAAGTATAGCTGCGCTCCTTGCAAGCCTGGACAAGACATGGCTTCCTCTGGCGCGGCAGTTGTTCCTCCCTGTGTCCTGGCTTGCCAGCCTCAGGCGATGACTCACTCCTGGTAGCCAGAATGGAGAGGTATGAGCACAAACACCATCACTTCGACTGGGCTCAGTGCAAGTCTGCCTGTGAAAGAGGGCGACATCCTGGGGGCCTTGCGGGGCTTACTGGGTGCTCTCTTAGAAAACCAGATCGTTGACGCCTTGCTGGTGCCTCTGGAGATTGGCCAGGGGCGCAGTCTGGCTCAGACCTTGGTACAAGACCCAACCTACCTGAGCGAGGCTAATCCCTTATCGCCAGTAATGCCCGTCAATTCTGCTACCCTGGTCTCGCAACTGACCGGCGCAGGTGCCCGTCACTTCCAAAGTGACGGGCACCTGAAGAAGGTAGGAGTCGTGCTGCGCTCCTGCGAGATCCGGGCCCTCATCGAACTGGTCAAACTTCAGCAGGCCAACCTGGACAACCTGACCATCATCGGCGTGGACTGCCTGGGCACCTATGAGGTGGACGACTATGCCCGCCTGATAGGCGATATGGAAGGACCAGCCGAGGAGAAAGGGGCGCGGGTCATAGCCGAAATGCGCCAGCAAATATCTGTAGGACAAGTTGCCAACTTGTCCTACGGCCCTATGCGCACGGCCTGTCAAATCTGTGAGTTCCCTACCCCCGTGGGGGCAGACATCACCCTGGGCCTGATCGGGGTGGGGGATGGGATACTGGTCACTCTTGACAGTGAACTGGCCGCCAGGCTAGGACTTGCAGAAGGAGAAGCGCCCCATCGAGAGGAGGCGGTAGCCAGGCTGGTGGAGGCCCGGACCGCAAATCGGGACCAGGTTTTCGCCGAGTTTCGGGAAGCGACGAAGAGCATCGCTGACTTTGCGGATCAGTTTACCACCTGTATCCGTTGCTACACCTGTTCGGTGGCCTGTCCCATTTGTTTTTGCAAGGAATGTGTCTTCCGCACCGAGACCTTTGAACCCGAGTCGGAGCGCTACTTCCAGGCGATGCAGCGCAAGGGTGCCCTGCGGATGCCCTCCGAGACCCTCCTCTATCAGTTGACCCGTCTCAATCACATGGTGGCCTCCTGTGTGGGCTGCGGCTTATGTGAGAGCGCCTGTCCCAACAATTTGCCGCTGACAGTTATCTTCCGCTCGGTGGGCGATGGGGTGCAAAAGATGCTGAACTATACCCCCGGCCGCAGCCTGGAGGACGAATTGCCCCCTCTGGCCATTTTCAGGGAAGGCGAGCTCGTAATGCGTTGAGGGGGAGCATAGGAGCGGATTGAATTATGGTGAATGAACCCTCGTTGATAAGAGTCGGTCCTGAACAGATAAACCTCTCCTTTGTTGATCGGGTGAACGAAGCCAGCGGCCAGGTCGTCCAGCGCTGCTACCACTGCTTCAAGTGTACGGCCGGCTGCCCCATCGCCCCTTTTATGGATTACGGTCCCGACCGGGTGCTGCGAATGGTCCAACTGGGCCTGAAAGATCGCCTCATGACCAGTTCGACAATCTGGCTGTGCGCCGCCTGCGAGGCCTGCGCCACTCGCTGTCCCAATGACATTGATATTGCTCGCGTGATGGACGCCCTGCGGCAGATGGCTTTGGCCGAAGGCTACCCTGTGGGAGAGAAGACAATCTCTGACTTTCACCATCTATATCTGGCTCTCATCAAGCGCTTTGGGCGAATGCACGAGGCTAGCCTGATGGGCATCCACAAGTTGAGGAGCGGAGACCTGTTCTCCGATGTCGGTGCCGGGATGCGGCTGTTTTTCATGGGCAAGCTACCCTTGTTCCCCCATCGGATCAAAGGGGTCAAGGAGATCGAGGCCATCTTCGATAAGACGATGAAAGGGGTGAGCAGTTGAAATTGTCTTACTACCCCGGCTGCAGTTTACATGCTACAGCCGTGGAGTACGGTCAATCGGTCCAGGCCGCCTTCGAGGCCCTGGATGCGCCGCTGGTGGAGATCCCGGATTGGAACTGTTGCGGGGCCTCGTCGGCTCATAACCTGAACTACCTGCTTTCCCTCTGCCTGCCAGCCCGTAACCTGGCCATTGCCCAGGCCGTTCGCCCAAGACAAGGGCAGGCTTTGGTGGTGCCCTGTGTGGGCTGCCTCAGTCGCTTGAAGATGGCTGATCATGTCCTACGGGAAGACCCTGCCAGGCGGCAGGAAATCGAGGATATTGTCGGCTTCAGCCACAGTGGGGATTTGCGCATCTCGCCTCCTCTGGAGACCGTCTGTGACGATGTCGGCCTGGAACGGGTTCGGCAGAGAGTGCAGAAGCCTCTGGAGGGCCTGGCGGTGGCCTGTTACTACGGCTGCCTCATGGTGCGCCCTCCCGAAATCGCCCGGTTTGACGACCCGGAATACCCGCAGTCCATGGACCGGCTGATGGAGGCTCTCGGCGCGAAACCTGCGGAGTGGTCCTGGGGTACAGAGTGCTGCGGCGCTGCGCTGTCGCTGACCCGCCGCGACATCGTGGAGCATCTGGTGGCCAGGCTGGTAGATAAGGCCCGCGAGGCGGGGGCTCAGATGATGGTCACCGCCTGCCCCCTCTGTCAAGTGAACCTGGAGATGCGCCAGAGTCCAGGTGCCCGTCACTTTGGAAGTGACGGGCACCTGAAGGCTGAGGGGGAGAGGTTTCCCATCCTGTACTTCACCGAGCTGATGGGGCTGGCCTTTGGCCTGGAGGGAGCGGAGAAGTGGCTGGGCAAGCATCTGGTGAGCCCGCTGCCGCTCCTCCAATCGCTCAGCCTGGCATGATACTGAGGCGACCTGATGACTAACGAGAGAGATACAGACAAAATCGGTGCCGTGCTCGTCGTGGGAGCGGGTATCGGCGGGATGCAGGCCGCCCTTCTGACAGCCGAGGCGGGCTTCAAGACCTACCTGTTGGACAACGCGCCGGCCATCGGCGGCTTGATGCCCCTTCTGGACCGGACCTTCCCCACCGATACCTGTGGCCTCTGCACCTCGTGCCCCACCCAGCCAGCTTACTGTCCCTTCATTGAATGTGACCGCCATCCCAATATCGAGCTTGTGCCGTACGCTGAGATCGAGGGCCTTGAAGGGGAACCAGGCCATTATCGTGTCTTCATAACCCGCAAGCCCAGATACGTGGATGCCGAGCTATGCACCGGATGCGGGGACTGCGTGGCTGTCTGCCCGGTGGAGGTGCCCCGCGAGCTGGGCGGCGGGCTGGAGACGCGGCGAGCCATTTACCGTCCCTATCTCCAGGCTTTTCCCGATACCTACCTCATTGACCGGGAGCACTGTACCGAATGTATGGAGTGCGTCAGGATCTGCCCCACCCAGGCAGTGGACCTGAACCTTGCACTGAGCCCAGTCGAAGTGATGGAGCCGCAATGTGACCGCCTGGAGGTGGGGGCCATCATCCTGACGCTGGGAGCCAGCGCCTTCGACGCCCGCCAGAAAGGCGAATACGGATTCGGCCGCTACGAGAACGTGCTGACCAGCATCCAGTTCGAGCGGATGCTGAGCCTGACGAGTCCCTCCGGTGGGATACCGCTGCGCCCCTCCGACGGCTGTGTTCCGAAGCGCATCGCCTTCATCCAGTGCGTCGGCTCGCGGGACGTCTCGGTGGAGCGGGGCTACTGCTCCTCGATATGCTGCATGTACGCCATCAAGCAGGCTAGCCTGGCCCGGGAGCGGGCGCCGGAGAGCGAGGTCACGGTCTTTTACATGGACATCCGGGCCTTTGGCAAGGATTTTGACCGCTACTTCGAGCGAAGCCGCGCTGAGCGAGGTGTGGTCTACCGGCCCAGCATGGTCTCAACGGTGAAGCTGGTGCCGAAAACCAGGAATCTCCTCTTGGCCTACACCGACGAGAAGGGCCAGCAGCGCGAGGAGGAATTCGATCTGGTGGTTCTTTCGATCGGCTTTGGTCCGCCGGAGGGAGCAGAAGAACTGGCCTCCCGGCTGGGCATCGCCCTGAACGAGTACGGGTTCTGCCAGCGGGGCGAGCTAACCCCCACCGAGACCTCCAAGGCTGGGATATTCGTGGGCGGGGCCTTTAGCGAGCCCAAGGACATTCCGGAGACAATGGCCGAGACCGCCAGTGCCGCCGCCAGCGCCGCCCGCTTCCTGGCAGCCAGCCGGGGCACCCTCCTTCAGCCTGCGAGCGAGTTTCCGCCGGAAAGGGACGTGTCCTATGAGGCTCCCAAAGTGGGGGTTTTCGTCTGCCAGTGTGGGGCCGAGATCGCGGAGGTGGTGGACGTGGCCGATGTGGTGGCCTATGCGGGTAGCCTGAGGGACATGACCCTGGCCCGTGAAATCCCCATGGCCTGCACGCCAGAAGGACTGGAGGAGATCAGGCGGGCCATTGCCGAGGAGGGTCTTAACCGCGTGGTGGTGGCCGGTTGCACCCACCGTCTCTACGAAGGCCTTTTCCAGGATTGCCTGCGGAGCGCTGGCCTGAATCCCTACCTGCTGGAGCGGGTAAATTTGAGGGGGGAGTGCGCCTGGGTACACCGCCACGACCCGGTTGCAGCCACAGCCAAGGCCCGTACGCTGGTGCGTATGGCCACTGCCAGGGCCCGCCTGTTGGAGCCGGCCCAGAGAGCCGAGGGTGCCCTGGTCCCCAGTGGCCTGGTGATCGGCGGCGGACTGGCTGGGCTAACGGCCTCGTTATCCCTGGCCGAGCAGGGCTTCCAGGTCTATCTGGTGGAAAAAGAGGACCAATTGGGTGGCAACCTGCGCCATACCCACTATCTGATGGGCGATACAGACCCGCAGCGATACCTGGCAGACCTGATCGCCCAGGTGGAGGGCCACGAGCGGATTACCGTCTATCGCCAGGCCAGGATGGAAGATGTCTCCGGCTTGGTGGGCCAGTACACGACCACCCTCTCCGTGGCGGGGCAGGATGAGCCTGTGACCCTCAACCACGGGGCGATCATCGTGGCCACCGGAGCTGAGGAAGCTTGGCCTGAGGAGTACTTATACGGGGAGCATCCCCGTGTGATCACCCAGCGAGAGCTGGAGAAAAAGCTGGCCAGCGGGGATGAAGCCGTCCTGGCCGCCCGGCGGATTGCCATGATCCAGTGTGTGGGCTCTCGGGATGAGAGGTGGCCCTACTGTAGCCGCGTCTGCTGTTCCCAGGCGGTCAAGAACGCCTTGCGGATCAAAGAGGCAAATCCCCAGGCCGACGTGTTCGTCTTCTACCGTGACATCAGAACGTATGGTTTCATGGAGGACGATTACCGCCACGCCAGGGAGGCTGGGGTGGTCTTTGTGCGCTACGATCCGGAGGCTAAACCCAAAGTGGTCAAATGGTCAGATGGCCAGGTGGTCGAGTGTCAGGTGCCCCCTCCGACCATCCGACCACCTGACCAAGGACCACCTGACCACGAGGTGCGAGTTGTGGCCTACGATCCGGCCCTGGGTGGTGAGTTGAGCATTGACGCCGACTGGCTGGTGCTGAGCACGGGCATGGTCCCCAGCGCGGGCAACGAGGCCCTGGCCCTATTGCTCGGTGTGCCCCTGAACCAGGATGGCTTCTTCCTGGAGGCCAACCCCAAGGGCAGTCCCCTCGATTTCGAGGCCGATGGCATCTACCTGTGTGGCTTGGCCCACGCGCCCAAGCTGGCCGCTGAATCCATCGCGCAGGCCAATGGGGCAGCCATCCGGGCGGCCGTCCGGCTGGGCAAGGAGCGGGTAGAAGGCCCGGCCATCGTGGCCACGGTGGACGAGGAGCTATGCGCCGGTTGCGGACTGTGCGTATCGCTGTGTCCCTACAAAGCGCGGCAACTGGACAAAGAGGCGCGGATCGCCTGCGTGGTAGAAGTCCTTTGCCGGGGCTGCGGCCTGTGCGTCACTGTATGCCCCAACGGGGCCAGCCAGCAGCGCACCTTTGGGGCCCGGCAGATCGTGGCCATGCTGGAGGCTGCGCTGTAGTATATAGACTTCCGAAGTCTGGCAGACTTCGGAAGTCTCAAAACATCCATACCAGGAGATATTGGTATGACTGACTTTGAACCACAGATCATCGCTTTCCTGTGCAACTGGTGCGCCTACACCGGGGTTGACCTGTCCAGTGGCAGCCGTACGGAGTATCCACCCAACGTCAGGATCATCCGTATGATGTGCAGTGGGGCCGTAGACCCGCTCTATGTCATCAAGACCTTGCTCGACGGGGCCGACGGGGTGCTCATCGGCGGCTGTCACCTGGGCGATTGTCACTACCAGAGCGGCAACTACAAGGCCCGCCAACAGGTAGACATCCTCAGAAACATCCTGGGCCAGGTTGGGTTAGGCGAGGACCGGGTATGGGTGTGCTGGTTCAGCGCCGCCGAAGGGCCACTCTTCGCCGATACGGTGACCGAAATGGTCACGCATCTGAAGGAGAAGGGGCCCAGTCCCCTCAAGGAGTTGTGGGCGGTTTAGTACCGACGACAGCAAGAAGGTGATGCCTTTCTGCTCAGAGTGTTAGGCGGACCCAAAATCGTGCTGATAGGGGAGGGCGATGCCTTACGGTAGACTGGAGGCAGCGGGCCGAATCAGTGGAAGCAATGAGCATAACTTTAACCGTTGACGACATTCGGGTTGAGGTGCCAGAGGGTACTACCGTGTTGGAAGCAGCCCAGAGGGTGGAGATCTACATTCCCAGGCTGTGCTGCCATCCCGATTTACCTACTTTCAAGGGACTTAAGCCTGTGGAGTTCGTTTACCGGGGTGAGGAACGTATCGAGAGTGATGCTCTCGACAAGGAGTTCGAAGGGTGTCAACTGTGCGTGGTGGAGATAGATGGGATGGAGGGTTTCCCCACCTCGTGCAATACCCAGGCTGAGCAGGGAATGGTGGTGCGCACCAACACGTCAGAGCTGCAAAAGCTCAGGATGGAGAACCTGGTTCCTTTCCTGGCCAATCACCCTCACTATTGTCTGACCTGCGCTCAGAGAGAGGGTTGCAGCCGGACCCAGTGTTCCAGCAACGTGCCGGAGAACGAACGCTGTTGTCCCCTACTGGGCCATTGCGAGGTGCAGAAAGTGGCCGAGTACGTGGGGATCAGCGAAAAGATCCCCAAATATATCCCGGCAGGCCTTCCCATTCTTGACCAGGAACCTTTGTTCATCAGGGACTACAACTTTTGCCTCGGCTGCACCCGCTGTGTGAGGGCCTGCCGGGAGTTGAGGGGGGTAGAGGCCCTGGGGTTCGTCTTCAAGGATGGCCGGGTGATCGTCGGCACGACCACAGGCCCTTCCCTGGGTGAGTCGGCCTGCAAGTTTTGCACCACCTGCGTCGAGGTGTGCCCCACCGGCGCTCTGGTGGACAAGAGGGAAGCCAAAGGTGCCCAACGCGAGGCGATTCTGGTCCCATGCCGGAATGCCTGCCCGGTGGGCATAGACGTTCCCCGTTACGTCCGCTACATCGCCGAGGGAAAATTCGACGAGGCCCTGGCCGTGATCCGGGAAAGGGTGCCTTTCCCCTCGGTGTTAGGCTATATCTGTACACGCCTCTGCGAGGCCGAATGTCGCCGGGGTGAAGTGAGCGAGCCTATCGCCATCCGCGCTCTCAAGCGCGCTGCCGCCGAGCGAGGCAATGGCCTCTGGAAAGAAAAACTTCCACCTGTCACGTCTACGGGCAAAAAGGTAGCGCTTGTCGGTTCAGGGCCGGCAGGGTTGACGGCGGCCTATTACCTGGCTCGACGCGGTCACCAGGTCACCGTTTTCGAAGCCGGACCCGCCCCCGGCGGCATGCTGCGGATGGCTATCCCCAAGAAGCGCCTGGCCAGGGAGGCGCTGAAACAGGACATCGAAGACATCCTAAGGTTGGGGGTGAACCTCCAACTCAACACCCACCAGGCCTCGGTGGGTGAGCTGTTCGCAGAAGGTTTCCAGGCTGTGTTCCTGTCCACAGGCATCACCTACGTTGGCGCGCCTGATTTTCGCTCCGAAACGGACGGCCTGAAACTCACTCCTCAGGGCAGCATCGCTGTTGACGCAGAGACGCTAACCACCAGTCGAAAGGGGGTCTTCGCTGGCGGGGATTTGGTGATCGGTGGCATATCCGAGGACTTTATCCAGTACACAGTTGAGCACTGGGACGAGGTGAGCCGGGGGCAACACTTTGTGGACGTCCTGGTGGATCAGATAGCCCTTCATCGCGGCGATAGTTCCCACTCGGTCATCAGGGCCATTGCCACCGGAAGGCGGGCGGCCAGCGCCATTGACAGTTACCTGGGCGGCGATGGGGTCATCGAAGAGACGCTGGTGGAGCCCGAGGAACCTGACCCCTGGTTGGGGCGCGACGAAGGCTTTGCCGATTGGGCTTGTCTGGCGAGACCCTATTCCCCTCCACCGCCTCAATTGGCCGGGCAGGGCAAATCAGAGCCTCCGCTGAGTGTGGAAGCGGCTATAGAGGAGGCCAAGCGTTGCCTGAGGTGTAATCTGAGGGCTTTGATGTCAGCGGTGGTGTTCCCGCCTGAAAAATGGTTGGCGTTCAATGCCGAGAACGTGGCCCTGGTCCCCGATGTGGCAGGAGTATATCAGTTGTTGGATGCAGACAAAAAGGTGTTTGTCATTAAGGGCGTCATGAACCTGCGCCAGGATTTGGAAGAGCAGTTGGGGAAAAACGAGAAGGCCCGCTATTTCCTCTACGAAGAAGACGAGATGTACACCAAACGGGAAAGCGAACTGTTGCAACGATACCTTCAACAGTACGGCCAGTTGCCAAGTGGCGGCATGGACGAGTTAGAAGATCTATTCTAAGGAGGTGTTCTGATGTCTAGGATTGACCCCGACAAGCTGATCATTCGCGTCATGAGAGAAGAGGATGTGGATGCCGTCGTAGACATTGATGCCCGGGTATTGGGTCAGAGGCGTCCCGTTTACTACGAGCGCAAGTGCGCCATGGCCCTGGACGACGCCCGCCAAATGGTCACCTCTCTGGTGGCCGAGCAGGATGGGCAGGTGATCGGGTTTATCATGGGCAACGTCTACCTGGGAGAGTTTGGCATCCCTGAGACGACGGCCTCCCTCGATACCATCGGTGTACATCCCGATTACCAGGGGCAGGGGCTGGCCATCGAGTTGACGAACGAGTTTGTCAGGAACTTGAAAAAGGCTGGAGTGGAGCGCATCTACACCCTGGTCAACTGGAACGATTGGGGCTTGCTGCGCTTCTTCGAGAAAGTCGGCTTCACCCCGGCCAAGGTGGTGAATCTGGAGTTGACACTGGGGTAACTTGCTGTGTCCCACAAGCTCGAGGCAGAAGGTTGGGTTCGCCAATTCACGGTCGAAGCTGAGCGAGCGGACGAGTACGTCGAACTGTACGAGGAGATGGGGCACGAGGTGCGGGTGGAGCCGGTAACGCCTGACCTGATGGTGGACGAAGAATGTGCGACCTGCCTCCTGGCCATCTGCGACCGATACGTGGTCATCTATACCCGACCGAGAGAGCATGAGTCAGAAGTATAAGTTTTACTATCCCCTGCGGGTACGCTACGTCGAGACGGATGCCCAGCGCCACGTCTTCTTCGGTCATTACCTGACGTACTTCGACGTTGGCTTGGTCGAGTACATGTGGGCCATCGGGTATCACTACCCGGACATGGTGGCCTCAGGCGTGGACATGTTCTACGTCGAGGCAAGCTGCCAGTACCAGGGGCGGGCCTATTTCGACGACCTGCTGCACGTGCACACTCGCATCGGCCACATCGGCAACACCAGCTTCACCTTCGAGTTCGCCATCTACAAGCAACCAACCGACGAGTTGATTGCCACAGGCAAAATCGTCGCCGTTGCGGTGGACGCTAAGACGGAGCAACCAGTCCGCGTGCCCGGCGAGCTACGAGAGGCGGTCGCCCGGTTCGAGGGATCGGTAGATTCGTAGATTCGTAAATTGGTAGATTCGTTTTACGAGTTTACGAATCTACCAATTACCAATAATGAAAGGAGCAACAAAAATGGCACTGGAGTGGTTACCAAGAGATCACGAATTGAAGGATCACGATGTGGGCGGGGACGAGTTCTTCGGCACCGAACCCCCGTGCGTGGTTTACGAGAAGAAGCCCATCGTTGATCCGGAGGGTAATCCCGTCGAAGGGCTGTACTCGGCCTGGGTGTGGTTGAATAACCCGGCCCAGTACAACTCCTACACCACCCAGATGGTGAAGGGGGTCATCGCCGGCCTGAAGAAGGCCTCGATGGACCGCAGCGTCGTGGCCATCGTCTTCACCGGAGTGGGCAATCGGGCCTTCTGCACCGGCGGCAACACCAAGGAGTACGCCGAGTATTACAGTGGGCGGCCCACCGAGTATGCCCTCTACATGGACCTCTTTAACGGCATGGTGGATACCATCCTCAATGTCAAGAAGCCGGTCATCTGCCGGGTCAACGGCATGCGGGTGGCTGGCGGTCAGGAGATCGGCGGAGCCTGCGACCTGGCCGTCGCCTCCGATCTGGCCGTCTTTGGCCAGGCCGGCCCCCGACACGGTTCGGCGCCGGTGGGCGGCTCCTCCGACTTCTTGCCCTGGTTCCTGACCATCGAGGACGCCATGTGGAACTGCATCTCCTGCGAGATGTGGAGCGCCTACAAGATGTTCCGCAAGGGGTACATCAGCAAGGTCGTCCCCGTGATCAAGCAGGATGGCCAGTGGATCCGAAACCCCATGGTGATCACCGACAAGTACGTCGAGGACGGTGCAATCGTCTACGGCGAGCTCAAGACCGGTGAGGAGTACAAGAAAGCGCAGGAATTCGTCAAAGGGGCGACGGTTGACTTCGAACTGCTGGACAAGGCCGTGAACGACATACTCTGGACCTTCACCAATCTGTTCCCCCACTGCCTGCAGATGTCCATTGACGGTATTCGGGCCAAGAAGAAGTTCTTCTGGGATGCGGGCAAGGACTACTACCGTCACTGGTTAGCGGCCAACATGAACAACGAGGCCTTCCTGGGCTTCCACGCCTTTAACACCAGAAAGATCACCGGCCAAGACACCATTGACTTCGTCCGGTATCGCCAGTTGCTCGCCGAAGGACGCCTGGTGGACGAGGACTTCTTCGCCGAGGTGCTGGCCAAGCCCAAGGAATAGCCAATATCCAATAGCCAATATCCAATAACTAACAACCAGTTATCTGGCTATTGGATATTGGGTATTGAGGAGGTGCATAAGTGACAATACCTGATACAATTCAAACCTGGCTGGTGCAACCTTGGACCCGGGACAAGGAGACAGGTGAGAAGAGGCCCGGGAAGTTAGAGCGGACGAGCATTCCGGGGCCGGCGCTGCAACCGGGCGAGGTGCTGGTCGAAATCGCCGGCTGCGGGGTCTGTCACACCGACCTGGGCTACTTCTACTACGGAGTGCCCACAGTGAGCAAGCCCCCCTTGACGCTAGGACACGAGATCAGCGGCCGCGTGGTGGCTGGGGAGGAGAACTGGATCGGCAAGGAGGTGATCATCCCGGCGGTGATGCCCTGCAACAACTGCCCCATCTGCGCGGCAGGGCGGGGCAACCGCTGCCTGGCCCAGAAGATGCCGGGCAACAGCCTCGGCATCTATGGCGGGTTCTCCAGCCACATCCCCGTGCCCGCCGCAGACCTGTGCGTCGTCCCTCCCCAGTGGGGGGGAAAGAGGGGGGGTATGCCGCTGGAGTGGCTGGCGGTGGTTGCCGACGCCGTGACCACGCCCTACCAGGCAGCCATGCGAGCCGGTCTGCAGGAGGGAGACCTGGTGATTATCACCGGCGTCACCGGTGGTGTTGGGGTGTACATGGCCCAGATGGCCAAGGCGTTTGGGGCGAAGGCGGTAGTGGGCATTGCCCGTAACCCCGAAAAGCTGGAGCGGGCACTGCAGTACGGGGCCGACTACGTCATCAATTCGGCAGACAAGAGCGTAGAAGAGATCAGGAGCGAGTTCCGCGCCCTGTGCAAGGAGAACGGCCTGCCGCACAACTACGGCTGGAAGATCTTCGAGGTGACGGGGTCCAAGAGCGGCCAGGAAATCGCCCTCGCCTTGCTGTCTTTCATTGGCAAGCTGATCTGGGTGGGGTTCTCCACCAACGTCAACGAATACTCTCTCTCCCGGCTGATGGCCTTCGATGCCGAGATCATCGGCACCTGGGGCTGCCTGCCCAAGTACTATACTCCCACACTGGAAATGGTGCTGGACGGTCGCATCCAGATCGAGCCCTTCGTCGAGACCCGGCCGATGAGCACGATTCAGGAGACCTTTGAGGAGGCTCACGCCGGCAAGTTGATGAAGCGGGTTGTCCTGACGCCGGATTTCTAAATGACCAATGACCAATGAACCAATGACCAAGACGTGAAACGTAAAACGTGAAACGTGAGGCTTACACGACGTAGAATCATCACGTTTCACGCATCACGTTTCACGCGGATGGGAGCATTGTTGATGAAGATCAGAAAGGTCGGCATCGTCGGCTGTGGGCTGATGGGCTCGGGCATCGCCGAGGTGGCGGCCCGCTGCGGCTATCAGGTGATCGTCAGCGAGGCCAACGACCAGTTGCTGGCCCAGGGGCTGGATCGTGTCCGGGCCTCGCTGACCAAAGCCGTCTCGCGCGGCAAGACCACGCAGGAGGAGGTAGATGAGGCGATGTCGCGCATCCAGGGCACGACCCGCCTGGAGGATTTCGCCCCCTGCGACCTGATCGTGGAGGCAGTCACCGAGGACATGGCGCTCAAGAAGCGGATCTTCGCGGCGCTGGATAGCATCTGCCCGCCTCACACTATCATCAGCAGCAACACCTCTTGCCTGTGCGTCACAGAGATGGCCTCGGTCACGCAGCGGGGCGACAAGGTGCTGGGCTTGCACTTCTTCAACCCTGTCCCGGTGATGAAGCTGCTGGAGATCGTGCGCACCATCCTGACCAGCGACGAGACGCTGGAGACCTGCCGAGCCTTCGGTGAGTCGCTGGGCAAGACGGTTGTCGTGGCCCCCGATACGCCGGGATTCATCGTCAGCCGGCTGTTGATCCCCTACCTGCTGAACGCCATCCGGCTTGTTGAGAACAAGGTGGCATCGGTAGGGGACATTGACCAGGCCATGAAGCTGGGCACCAATAACCCGATGGGGCCTCTGGAGTTGTCCGATCTGATCGGCTTGGACACCATGCTAAACGTTGCCAACCAGATGTTCGACGAGTTCAAGGATCCGCTGTACGCGCCCCCACCTCTGCTCAGGCGCATGATGCTGGCCGGACACCTGGGCCGCAAGGCAGGGAAGGGCTTTTACGATTATTGAGGGACTTCCAGGGTTTAGCCCCCAGAATTCCGGTTACTACGGGCACAGTAAAACGTGAAACGTAAGACTTAGACGTAAGATTATCACGTTTTACGTTTCACGTTTCACGCGGCTGGGATGATTTCCCTGGAATTCCCTTACAGTCCCAAATCCGATGTCCCTGGTAATAGACTTCCACTTCCACGCCGGTCTCTACCACGAATACCATCCCTGGGTCATCGAGTGGATGAAGACCGAGATCGAAGATCCTGCGGCGTTCGTCAACCGTGTGCTGACGCCAGAGGGGGTCGTCCGCTACCTGCGCGAGAACGGGGTGGACTACGCTGTGGCCCTGGCCGAGCTCAGTCCCATCACCACCGGGATGTTGAGCAACGAGGTGGTGGCCGAGCTTTGCCGGCAGGTGGACTGCCTGATCCCCTTCTGCAACATCAACCCCTTCCTGGTGGCCGACCTGGCCGGCGAGCTGGAGCGATACGTCACCGAGATGGGCTTCCGGGGCCTGAAGCTCTACCCGACCTACCAGCACTTCTACGCCAACGACAGCCGGCTCTATCCACTCTATGCCAAGGCCCAGGAACTGGGGATACCGGTGATGATTCACACCGGCTCGTCCATCTTTAAGGGGGCGCGGCTCAAGTACGGCGACCCGCTCTACATGGACGACGTAGCCGTGGACTTCCCTGACCTGACGCTGCTGATGGTGCACAGCGGGCGCGGTTTCTGGTACGACCGGGCCTACTTCCTGGCCAAGCTACACGCCAACCTGTACATGGAGATCTCCGGCCTGCCGCCGCAGAAGCTGCTGGACTACTTCCCGGAGCTGGAGCGGGTGGCGGACAAGGTGGTTTTCGGCTCCGACTGGCCAGGGATGCCGCACATCAAGCGCAACATCGAGCTCATCCGCGGGTTGCCGCTCAAGGAGGAGACGAAGGAGAAGATCCTGGGCGGCAACGCGGCGCGGATTTTGGGGCTGGGCAATGGCTTCAACGTTTTCTAGTTGAACCTACATCCGATCGGGAGCAAACTCCATGACAATTTCATCTGACCTGACCTTCATTACGAATGAGCCCGGCAAAAGCTTGCGCGATCGCTTCGGCGTCTTGCTTGAGGATGGCACGCGTGACTTTGACTGCTTGGTGGGATACTTCTTCATTAGCGGCTTTTACAAACTTTACCCATTCTTGGAGAAGGTTGAGAAGATCCGCATCTTGGTCGGTATTCGGACAGACCGCACCGCTTACGAACTCATCCAAGAAGCCAAAGAACAAGGCGAGTTACCTCTATGGTCCCACGCGGAGGCAAAAGAGCAGGTCTCCAGAGATGTGCTTGGCGAACTGGAAAGTTCCGCCGACAGCGCCGATATCGAGACGGGTGTCCACAAATTCATTGAGTGGATTCGTTCAGGCAAACTTGAAATCAAAGCCTATCCGTCGGGAAATCTCCACGCCAAAGTTTACATTATGACTTTCGTCGAGGGCGACAGGGACAAAGGACGCGTGATTACCGGCTCGAGCAACCTGACCCAGGCAGGGCTGCAGGACAATCTGGAGTTCAATGTCGAATTGAAGAACTATTCTGATTGGGATTTTGCCATCCGCAAATTCAACGAACTCTGGGAACCCGCGGTGGATGTCTCAAAGCCTTACGAAGACGCTGTCATCCACAAGTCGCCCTACGCCCAATTCACCCCCTACGAGCTGTATCTCAAATTCCTGTACGAATACTTCCGCACTGAACTCAGCCGTCCGGCTGAAC
>CAYUPJ010000040.1:16834-24409 GCA_964446635.1 uncultured Anaerolineae bacterium | reverse complement strand
CTCGGTCTTAAACACAATCTCTTCCGTCATAGTTCTCCTTCTTCTGGATATTGGAGGTTGGAAATTGGATGTTCCAATCTCTAATATCTAATCTCTAATACCTAACCTCCAAATAGGCCTCTCGAGTAGCAGCCACATTCTCCTCTGGCTTGATAGGCACGGTCTCGCGCACCGCCTCGGCGAGGGCCTCCAGGCTCACTATGCCGGTAGCCCTGGCGAAGGCTCCCAAGATAGCTGTGTTGACAATGGGTGCGGTCTTAGGCCCCAGCCTGTATTTGATGGCAATAGAGTTAGCGTCAACGGTGGCCACCCGATACTTGGCAGGCAGATCGAAGGCGCCGGGGTCCTGCTCGCTGTTGATGAGAATCCAACCACCTTCTTTCAAGCCAGCGGTAACGTCCACCGCTTCCATCAGAGTCTGGTCCAGCACCACGATGTGATCGGGCTCGTAAATCTCGCAGCGGATTCGAACGGGCTGGTCATCAATGCGGGTGAAAGCCGTAACTGGCGCGCCTCGTCGCTCCACTCCGAAGGCAGGGAAGGATTGCACGTACTTGCCTTCCTTAAAAACAGCAGCCGCCAGCACCTTGGAGGCAATCACCGCCCCTTGGCCGCCGCGGCCGTGTATCCTAGTCTCGATCATGCGGTTCCTCCTTCTCCATTGATGGAAATCCCCTGCATGCGTTACAATCTCCTCGTTGCTCTATTGATTTGTGGATAGGATGTGCGCTCGCCTTTGGTCGCTCAAAAACGCTCCATCCTAGACATCCGATAACCTGTTATAGCCAGCATATACCCAAATAGACATATCCCAGCCACGATCAACATATTCTGCCATGCCAAGTCACCACCTATATACAACAGATAGGCACCCAGCAATATGAATCCTACTCCGACGAGGAACAGCACAAGACCATAGACTTGATGCATAGTTGCCCCTCCTAACTATTAGCAGGCGCGTTTGCACGCCAAATGACCGGCGTTCAGCCCCAGCGCGGCTTTGCAACCGGCAGCATGTTAGCTGGCGTGAGGCCCCCTCTCAGAAACGCTCTCCAGTGGACATCCTGTAACCTGCTATGGACAATAAATATCCGAATAGACAGATTCCAGCAGCGAACAACATGTTTTGCCAATCTAGAACGGTACTCGTATACCTTGTGTACAAGAGATAGGCGCCCAGTAGTAGGAACCCTATTCCAGCAACGAACAGCACGAGACCATAGATTCGATGCATAGTTGCTCCTCCTATATCCAACATCCAACCGCTATCTGCGCCTGCGCTGTCTCGACCGGCTGCGCGATGACTTCTCCCCGCTGGGAGCCGGAGCCTGCTCCTTACCCATGCAGCAGTGTTTATACTTCTTGCCACTGCCGCAGGGACAGGGATCGTTGCGTCCGACCTTGGCCCCAGCCGTTCTGACCGGCTGGGGGGCACGCTCGGCCTCCACACTGGTGCGCATCTCGCGCATAGGGCGCGGCTGCGGCTCCCTGACCAAGCTGACCCGGTAGATGTCACCCACTATGGCGTGCTGGATGGCAGCCAAGAGGTCCGTATACATCTCGTGAGCCTCTTTCTTGAAGGCCACCAAGGGGTCCTGTTGGCCGTAGGCCCGGAGACCTATGCCTTCTCGCAGATCGTCGAGGCCCGTGAGGTGCCTGATCCACAGGCTGTCCACGGCCCGCAACATCACCAGGCGCTCCAACTGACGCATGTCCTTCGCGCCCAGGTGCCGCTCTTTTTCCTCGTACAGCCTTTCGGCCAGTTCCAGAAGTTGTTCCTCGATCTCCTTGGGCGTTAGCTTCTCCCAGCGAGCCCCCCCCCCTCTTTCCCCCCCAGGCTTGCCCTGAGCAAGGTCGAAGGGTTGGGGGGGATGAAGGGAGGGTAGCAGGGGCATGATAGTCCGCAAGGACGCCTGCAAGGCTCCCAGGTCCCAATCCTCGGTGTCTCCAGCAGTGTGGGTGGCCACCAGGCCGGCGACTTCCTCTTGGATCATGTCCATGATGATGGGCCTGAGATTCTCTTCGCTAAGCACCTGACGGCGCTGCTCGTAGATGATCTCTCGCTGTTTGTTGACCACATCGTCGTATTCCAGAAGATGTTTGCGGATGTCAAAGTTGTGGCCTTCTACTCTGACCTGGGCGTTTTCGAGAGACTTGGTCACCAGATCGTGCTCGATGGGGATGTCTTCGTCCATCCCCGCCCACTCCATGAAGCCCTTGACTCGCTCGCCGCCAAAGCGGCGCATCAGCTCATCCTCCAGGGAGACATAGAACCGAGAGGAGCCAGGGTCGCCCTGGCGTCCGGAGCGGCCACGCAACTGATTATCAATACGCCGTGCTTCGTGGCGCTCAGTACCCAGGATATGGAGTCCGCCCAGTTCCAGCACCTTCTCGCGATCTTGCTGGCAAATCTCCTTGGCCCTGGCCACGGCCTCGGCCCATTGCTGTTGAGAGACGGTAGTCAGGTCCACCCCCTGGCGGCGCAGGTCCTCTCGAGCCAACCTCTCCGGATCGCCCCCCAGCTTGATGTCCACGCCCCGCCCAGCCATGTTGGTGGCGATGGTAACGGTGCCTGGGCGTCCAGCCTGGGTGATGATGACCGCTTCCATCTCATGGTATTTGGCGTTAAGCACCTGGTGGGGGATGCCCTTGTGCCTTAGCAACTCTGAGAGCAACTCAGACCTCTCGATGAAGACCGTACCCACCAGCACTGGTCGCCCCTGCGTATACAATTCCTCGATCTCTCGCACCACGGCTCGGAATTTGGCCTCTTCACTCTTGTAAACTAGGTCAGGGTAATCAAGGCGCTTGTAGTACAGCTCGTTGTTATCAGGGTTTCGATAAGTTACTATCTCCACCCCATCTCGCCGCTCTCTCTGGGTGTTCAACTCCCCCGCCAGAGCCCGGTACTCGATGTTGGTGGGCAGCACCGCCACATCCAGGCCGTAGATTTTGTGTAGCTCCTCGGCCTCGGTGGCTGCTGTCCCGGTCATGCCCGCCAGCTTTTCATACATGCGGAAGTAGTTCTGGAGGGTGATGGTGGCCAGGGTCAGGTTCTCCCGCTGCACCTCTACCCCCTCTTTGGCCTCGATGGACTGGTGAAGCCCCTCCGAGTAGCGCCGCCCGTACATCAGGCGGCCGGTGAACTCGTCCACGATGATCACCTGGCCATCTTTGACGATGTAGTCACGGTCGCGATGGAAGATGGTCTGGGCGCGCAAGGCGTTGTCCACGTAGGGGGTCATGGCGAAGTTCTCCGGAGAGTAAAGGTTGTCCACTCCCAGCCACCTCTCCATCCGCTCGATGCCCTCCTCGGTCAAAGTTACTACCCGGGCCTTCTCGTCTATGGCGTAATCTGACTCGCGCCGCAGGCGAGGGACGAGGTCGGCCATGCGGCGGTAGTTGGCATCGGGTTCCTCGGCCGGGCCAGAGATGATGAGCGGGGTGCGCGCCTCGTCTATGAGAATGTAGTCCACCTCATCCACGATGGCGTAGTGAAAGCCCCGTTGCACCTGTTGGGAGAGGTCCAGCACCATGTTGTCCCGCAGGTAGTCGAAGCCGAACTCGTGGTTGGTGCCGTAGGTGATGTCGGCCTCGTAGGCCTGGCGGCGGCTCACGGGCCGCAGGTATTGATAGCGCTCATCGTCGGCCCGGTGCTCAGGGTCGAAGCGGAAAGCGGACTCGTGCTGGATAACCCCCACCGAGAGCCCAAGAAGATGGTAAATGGGGCCCATCCACTGGGCGTCGCGCTTGGCCAGGTAATCGTTGACCGTGACCAGGTGACACCCCTTGCCCTCCAAAGCGTTGAGATAGAGAGGTAGGGTAGCGACCAGGGTCTTTCCTTCGCCGGTTCTCATCTCGGCCACCTGGCCCTCGTGCAGCACCATGCCGCCCATCAATTGCACGTCGAAATGGCGCAGGCCCGTGGTGCGCCTGGACGCCTCCCTCACCGCGGCGAAGGCTTCTACCACCAGGCGGTGTCCTGAGCCTTGTCCTGAGCTCCGTCGAAGGGCTGTCGAAGGATCGTCCAGGGACTCGCCGGCCTGGAGCCGGCCGACGAATTCCGCCGTTTTGCCATGGAGTTCCTCATTGGACAGGGCCTCGAACTCAGGCTCAAGAGCATTGATTGCTTCGACAAGAGGCCGCAGCCTATTCAGGTCCCGTTCGTTGGGGTCTCCGATAATCTTGCTCAGCAAACTCTTAAACATGGACACCTCACAGCTTTGAACAAAACTCGCTCGCTGTTTGGAAGGCTTGGATGGCCTTTTCCAGCAAATCTCGGGCTGTCTCCTCGGTGCAGAGGTCCACAGCAGGCATCCAACCCTCCGGCTCCAGATGGCCATAGACCGACCAGCCATGCCAAGGAGCGGCCTCCTGTGCATCGTTGGCTAGGACGTGAAGCTTCTCAGACAACCTCTCTTCGATTTCGCCCTCGTGCTCTTCGATCAGCTTGAGGAGCTGTTTGCTAGGGTCGTGCCTCCAAACCGGCTCTGCGAAACAGGCGATGACGGCTTTAGCGCAAAGCTCGATGCAAAGCTGGGCATTCTGGACGGCGGCTCTGTAATCGCCGATGGGGAAGGTGGTTCGAGCAGTGTTCAGGCATGCTTCCGCGTCCCTGAGCCATCTCTGGGTTTCCAAGGTGTTCCTCACCTCAGCTTCACCTCTAGCGTCTCTCCGTGTTTAATCTTGGAGGTCCAGACCCTATCTCCCTCGATTTCCTCCTCCACCAGACCTGCCTCTCTAGCTGCCTGGACGATTCTTCCGAAGAATTCTTTAATCCTACCCTTATCGAAGAGCACGATGCCTTCTGAGGCCAAACGGAGGACATACCAATTGCAGACTTCCTCCAGGGCTTTCCTCGTGTAAACCAAAACGGTGACATCTCGGTTTAATCCATCTAAGACTTTCCGTATTCTCTCCCACCACATCCGATGCGTTTCCGGCCCCAAATCGGCCTCTTTCACCACTACGAAAACATCAATGTCGCTTCGAGGGCCAAAATCCTTCCCTCGGGCTAGTGACCCGCAGATGCCGATGGCCTCCGCTTGCTCCAGTTCATCGCCCAAGCTCAGGAGGGCCTCCTTGGTTCGTCTCAGCAAAACCTCAATCTCCACCTGAAAGCCTCCAAACCTCTAGCTCTAACCAGGCACATCCTTCATGTACTCGCCCACTGAAATCCCCAGGTGGACGCGGCGGATAACCTCGCCCAACAGAGGGGCCACCGAGAGGATGGTGATGTTGGGCAGCATCTTCTCAGGTGGGATCGAGATCGTGTTGGTAGTGACGATCTCTTTCAACTCGCACTTTCGCAAGCGCTCCACCGCTGGTGGGGAGAATATGGGGTGGGTAAAGCAGGCGTAGATGTCTTTGGCACTATGGTCTTTAACAATGGTTACGGCATCCATCAATGATCCCGCTGTATCCACCTCATCGTCCACGATAATCACATCCTTAGCCTGCACATCGCCTATGAGGGTCAACGCCTCGCTGTATGCATCGGTGAGGTCTCGACGTTTCTCCACGAAGGCCAGAGGCAAACCCAGTTTCTGGGCGAAGTTGCGGCCTTTTTTGGCGAATCCCAGGTCGGCGGTGACCACTACGGCATGGCGAAGGTTCTTTTTCACGAAGTAATCGCTGAGGATGCCGAAAGCCGTGATTTCGTCGCCCGGAATGCTGAAGAACCCCTGAATCTGGCCGGCATGAAGGTCTATGGCCAACCACCGGTCAGCCCCGGCCACGGTGATCATATCGGCGATGAGGCGAGCAGTAATGGGCACACGAGGCTGGTCTTTCTTATCGCTGCGGCCATAGGCATAAAACGGTATCACTGCCGTGATGCGCCCTGCCGAGGCCCGCCGCAAGGTGTCAATCATGATCAGCAGTTCCATGATGTTTCTGTTCACCGGCGAGCACGTGGGCTGGATAAGGAAAACATCCCGCCCGCGGACACTCTGGCGCAGCCTGATAAAGATGTTCTCATTTGGAAAATCTATGATTTCCGCTTGCGATAGGGGAACCTGCAAGTAATCACCGATCTCTTGGGTCAGAGCCGGGTTACCTGAGCCTCCAAAGATGGCCAACTCCCCGTACATCTTCACTGTGACTTCTTTCACCTCTCTCCTCCCGACGGTGTCCTGAGCCTTGTCCTGAGCCCTGTCGAAGGGCTGTCGAAGGATGGACTGGCCTCAAACTCCTTTCGCAGAATGCTCATCATCAGCTCATCGTGATACTGCCCATCGCTGAAGCGGGCTTCTCGTAGCTGGCCTTCGTGCTGAAAACCGCTCTTTTCATAGCAGCGGATGGCCCGCTCGTTGTAATCGTAGACGGTGAGGTAAACGCGATGCAGGTTCATCTCACCGAAGGCAAAACCCAGCACGGTGCGAATGGCATCGCTCCCGTAACCTTTTCCCCAGTACTCCTTCTCGCCGATGACGATGCCCAGCAGGGCCTTGCGGTTCTTCCAGTCAATGCTGTGCAGGCCGATGTTGCCGATGTGCACGCCGTCCTCGGTCTCAATGGCAAAGATTCTGCCATCCTGGTCCTCCAACTGACGCTCGAACCATTTCTCCTCCTCGGCCATGGACATGGGCATGTACATGGCCAGGTAGTGTCGCACCTCTGGATCGTTAAGCCAGCGGACAAAGGTGGAAAGGTCTTCCCGCTCTATCGCTCTGAGTTTGGTTTTCTGTCCCCATATCATCTCCAACCACCTCCAGGAAGTAATTATACAACAATTATTCGAGATTGGGAAGAAACATTGGCCAAGACAATTTGTGTGCTCTGGGTTATTATGGTATAATCAAAACAGCCAGGAAAATACGGCCGCTTCATAGGACGAGCGGGAGAGGAGGCAGCGAGAATGATCCAGGTAACCATTGATAGCATCAGAGTGAGTTTGATGTCCCAACATCGAGTGGTAATTCTGAAAGACGTGGATGACGAAAGGTTTCTGCCCATCTGGATTGGCCCCTTTGAAGCCGAGGCCATTACTCTTGAATTAAAACAGGTCGAGTTGGCTCGCCCTCTCACCCATGACCTGCTGAAAGCGGTGATCACCGAGATGGGGGCTAGAGTGTCCCATGTCCTGGTGGACGATCTGCATGATGACACCTTCTATGCCCGAATCGTCCTGGACAACAACGGCCATCGCCTGGAGATAGACTCCCGGCCCAGTGATGCCATCGCTCTGGCCGTGCGGGCCAATGCCCCTATCTTCGTGGCCGAGTCGGTGATGGAGAAAGCCGCCATAACGCCTGATGAAGGAATAGACTATTGTGACGAGGATCAACTGGCAATTTTCCGCGATTTCGTTGACTCCCTTGACCTCGACGACCTAAGCGGAGAGGAGAACTGAGAGAGCAGCCACGGTTGAATGTGACGGTGAAACGATGAACATGTCGGAGAGAATGGCGCCTCATAATACCGAGGCGGAAGAGGCGGCCCTGGGATCGCTTCTTTTAGACCCCGATGCGATATTCAGAATAGCCCCCTTTCTCGATCCCAAGGATTTCTATCGGGAAAAAAACGGCTGGATCTACGATGCCATCAGAGACCTTCACGACCGGCGGGAGCCAG
>CAYUPJ010000040.1:0-16734 GCA_964446635.1 uncultured Anaerolineae bacterium | reverse complement strand
AAAAACGGCTGGATCTACGATGCCATCAGAGACCTTCACGACCGGCGGGAGCCAGCCGACTTCGTCACTCTGTGTGATGAACTAGAGCGGCGCGGCCAACTGGAAGAGGTGGGCGGGGCCGCTTACATTACCTATCTGATCAATACAGTACCCACCGCCATCCACGCTGAGTACTATGCCCGCATCGTGGAGCGCACAGCCATCCTGCGCCGGCTGATTAGCGCGGCGGGGCAGATCGCGGCTATTGCCTACGAGGACACCGACGACGTGGACGAGGTGGTGGATAGGGCCGAACAAACTTTGTTTGCGGTCTCCCAGCGCCGCATCGCCCGCGACTTGGTGCCCATCAAGCAGGTCATCGGGGAGTACTACGACCGGATAGACTACTTGTATCAACACCGCGGCGAGCTGATCGGCGTCCCCACAGGCTTCCTCCTCCTGGACAGATTGCTAGGAGGCTTGCAGCCCTCCGACCTGATCATCGTGGCAGGTAGGCCCAGCACGGGCAAGACCTCCCTCGTTCTCTCGATTGCCCAAAGCGCCGCTCGCAAGCACAACCAACGTGTGGCTCTCTTTAGCCTGGAGATGAGTTCTGAGCAGGTAGTGCAGCGCCTCATCTCCGCCGAGACGGGCATAGATTCCCAAAGATTGCGCCAGGGCGACCTCAGAGACGATGAATGGACCCTCTTCGTCGAGGCGACAGGCATCCTCGCGGAGTCCCCCATCTTCGTTGACGATACGCCCTCTATCTCCGCTCTGCAGATGCGAACCAAGGCCCGCCGCCTCCACGCCGAGCATGGCCTCGATCTCATCATCGTTGATTATCTCCAGTTGATGCGAGGAGACACCCGCGCGGAGAACCGTGTCCAGGAGATCTCCTCCATCTGTCAGGCGCTCAAGGCGTTATCTAGAGAACTGAACGTGCCTTTAATCGCCGTATCCCAGCTATCCCGGGCCGTTGAAACCCGCAAGGATCACAAACCCCTCCTGTCCGATCTTCGCGAAAGCGGATCTATTGAGCAGGATGCAGACGTGGTGATGTTTATCTACCGTGAGGAGCTATACGACGAGGACACGGAGTTTAAGAACATTGCTGACATCATCGTGGCCAAACACCGCAACGGCCCCACTGGCACAATCCCGCTGTATTTTAAGAAAGAACTGGCCCAATTCCACGAAGTAGAATTTGTCCGCGAAGAACTGGGGCCCTAAGTCGGGTTTTGAGTTTTTGAGTTTTGAGTTTTGGGTTTACCTGACCATCCGACCAAGGACCACCAGACCAACAGACCAATGAAAAGCTTCTCTGGTTTTCCTGCTGGCAAGGTGTACTTCACCCCCTTGCCTAATTTATTCTTTAGCGAGCTTCTGCCGGCCATAGACGACCTGGCCGAGCTGAAGGTGACGCTGCACATTTTCTGGCTGTTACATCAAAAGAAGAGCTATCCCCGCTACGTGAGCCGACGAGAATTAGAGGCCGACGGGGTGTTGCTACGGGGACTCGGAGGGATGGGACAGGAACCTGGGGAGCGCCTGGGACAGGCTTTGGAGCGAGCCGTGGCCCGGGGCACCCTCCTCCACGTGATAGCCCTTCGGCGAGGCTCAGGACAAGCCCAGCAGGGGGATGAGCAGGACGATTGGTACTTCATGAACACCGACGTTGGCCGGAGGACAGTGGAAAAGATCCGCCGTGGGGAGTTGGAGCTCGAGGCCGTTGTCGCACCCAGCGAAGTGCGCCTGGAGGTGGAACGGCCCAACATCTTCGTCCTCTACGAACAGAACATCGGCCTACTCACGCCTCTCATCGCCGAGGAGCTCGGAGACGCCGAGAAAACCTACCCCGCCGACTGGATCGAGGAGGCCTTCAGGATCGCTGTGGAGCACAATGCTCGCCGTTGGCATTACGTGCGCAGCGTTCTGGAGCGCTGGGCAACCGAGGGAAAAGACAGTGAGAAGGCAGAAAGAGGTCCTGAAAAAGATCGCCGTAGATACATCGAAGGGAAGTATGCCGAGTACATCGAACACTGAAGAACGTCAAACGTCAAACGTCAAACGTCAAAGTTCAAAGGGTCCAGGACCTAGAACTGGGGTCGTTTGTCCTATTTGCGAGGGGGCTGGGTATCTGATCAAGGATGTACCGCCGGGCCATCCGGATTTCGGCAAGCTGTACCCCTGCCAGTGTAAGATCGAGGAGTTGACAGCAAAACGCCTGGCGAACCTGCGGGACTTAAGCCAGTTGGGCGAGCTTGCTCGCCTGACCTTTCAGAGCTTTAGGCCCGAGGGCGTCGGGCTCAACACCGAGAAGCGAGAGAACCTCAGGCGAGCTTGTGAGCGGGCTAAACACTTCGCCCAGGAATCCGTAGGGTGGTTGATTCTCAAAGGGGGTTATGGCTGTGGTAAAACCCACTTAGCAGCGGCCATAGCCAATCACCGCATTGCCAATGGACAGCCCGTTCTCTTCGTCGTGGTGCCTGATCTCCTCGATCACCTTCGGGCTACCTTTGCCCCCACCAGTCCGGTCTCCTACGATGAGCGCTTCGATGAAGTGCGCACTGCTCCTCTGTTGATCCTCGACGACCTGGGTACCCAGAGCGCCACCCCTTGGGCCCAAGAAAAACTCTACCAGATACTAAACTATCGTTATAATGCCCGGCTACCTACAGCCATCACTACGAATCGCGAACTGGAGGAAATTGACCTGCAGCTTCGGTCGCGGCTGGTGGACCCCGACTTGTCGGAGATTGTCACCATCTTGGCTCCCGACTTTCGCCGCAGCGGGGTAAGCCAAGATCAATCGGAGATCTCCAGTCTCTTTCTCCATAGAGATAAGACCTTTCAGACCTTCGACTTGCGGGCCCACGAACTCCCTCGCGAGGAACATGAGAACCTGAGACGAGCCTGCGCTATCGCCAAGGAATACGCTGAGAATCCCGTGGATTGGCTGGTCTTCACCGGCCCTTATGGCTGTGGCAAAACCCATCTCGCGGCGGCCATTGCTAACTATCGGGAGGACCGGGGGTATTCGGCCCTCTTTGTCGTCGTGCCCGATCTTCTCGATCGCCTGCGGGCCACTTTCAGCCCCCAGAGTTTGGTTTCATACGATCAGCGCTTCGAAGAAACACGCAATGCTCCCCTGTTAATTCTCGACGACCTGGGAACCCAGAGCGCTACGACCTGGGCTCAGGAGAAACTTTTTCAACTTTTTAATCACCGTTACAGCGCTCGATTGCCCACTGTCATCACCATGCAACAGTCGGTAGAGGAATTTGAGAAGGCGAACCCGCGCCTCAGTTCGCGCATTTTGGACTTCTCCCGTTGCACCGTCTTCGCCATCATTGCCCCCAGCTACCGTGGTGAAGCGCGACCTCAAAAACGACCAAGCCGCCGTAAGGGTTAGTGAAGTTTAAGACCTCGGAGGTCTCACCAGGCCTCCGAGGTCTTTATCTCTCCTACCTCAATTTTCAATACCCTCCTACTGCCGGGGTATCTTCACTGTGAAAGTGGTGTCACCGGGCTGGCTCTTCACTTCGAACTGAGCACCATAGGGGCTCAAGAGTTGATAACAACTGTGCAGCCCCAACCCTGTCCCCGTCATGTTTACCCCGTTGATGGGCTTGGTCGTGAAAAAGGGTTCGAAAAGGTGGGGGATGTCCTCCGCAGGAATACCTACCCCTGTATCGTGGATATCAATGCAGATACAATCGTCGTTACGGCGTGTGGTAATGGTGAGCACTGGCTCCTCGCAACTTTCCATAGCATCTATGGCGTTTCTGATGAAGTTGGAGAAGGACTGGCTAAAATCACTGTAAATACCTTCAACGTATAAAGGCGCCTCACTGAAATTGTAGACCTTCCCGAGATTATTTTTGAAGCGCGGGTCCCCGTCTAAGAACTTCAACTCTTGCCACAGTAGATCATTGATGTCAACGAGCTGCTTATGCTCCTCCTGCTCCCGCCGGCTCTTGTACATTAGATTATTAATGATCTCCTCCATAGTTCGGCATCCCCGCTCAATGGCAAGCAGCTCCTGGCGTATGTCATCATATACCTGGGCTATGTCGGGTCGCGCCTCTAATCTACGGCCAGCCAGCCGTCTCAGGAGAGGTGGCAGTTTCGTCTCAAAGAAATCTCCTGTTTCCTCGGAGACAAGCTGAGTTCTGCCCCTGATAACTGTTAGTGGAGTGAGAAGATTGTGAGCGATCCCCTGAGCCAACCGCCCGATAGCCGAGAGCTTCTCAGCCTGCACAAGCTGTGTCTGTAGTTGCTTTCGCAGAGTGATGTCCTGGATGATGTGGACCTGCCTGTCCACATTACCCTCTGGGTTCCGCAAGGGATAGATGGACAGGAGGAGGTCTCTTTCCAGCGCCGGCTCTCTCACCTCGATAGTTTGAGGCTCCCCCGTCTGCATCGGCTCAACGTTGGGGCAGTAGTTGGGAGGCTCATCCCGGTTGTGTAGCACGCGGTAGCATTTCTGGCCAATGAGCTGGGCTGGTGTAGTGCCCAACATCTCGGCAAAGGCAATGTTTACCCGGAGGACGTTGAAGTCTTCGTCCAGCATGAAGATGCCCTCGGTGATCGCGTCGAAGGTCTCTTCCCACTCCCTCTTGGCACGAACCACTTTTTGGAACGTCTGCGCGTTCTCTATGGCCGCCCCAATCTGTTGGCCAATGGTCACCAGCAAGTTCACCTCTTGGGCCGTCGGAGTGCGGCCTCGACTGAAGACATTCAGGATCCCCACTAGCTTCCCATTGGCGCCCAAGGGCACGCTGACATAGGAGTGAAACCCTTCTCTGTCCCTCAGGAACCTGCTAAGTCGAGGATATTCGGAGATTTCCTGTACCGCGACGTGTCTTTCCGGCCCAGGGGTTACCGTCGGGAAATCGTGCCCGGCTTTCATGGTGATCAGCTCGTGGCCGAATCGGCTTCGCATCCCCTGCAAGGCTTTTAACATGAACTCTTCTCGGGCCTCGTTTAGCAAGAAGATGAATCCTGCCTCCAGTCCCATTGAGGACAACACGATATCCAGAGCTCTCTCCAGGATCTCCTGCGGCTCAAGGGACTGGTTCACCTCGACGCAGATCTTTTTGAGAGTAACGAGTTCTTCCTCCCTGAACAGCAGTGCATTATTGACTTCCTCCAACTCGGCGCTCCTCTCCTCCAAATTGTGAATCAATTCCTCCTTTTCCATCATCTTCTCTTATTTGAATTTAAACCCTGTCTTGGTGAAAAGCATCAGGCCGGTATCTACCACCTTAGGATCATAAAGGGTGCCCCTATTCTGCAAGATTTCCTCTAGAGCTCTATCTATACCAAGAGCCGACCTGTAGGGTTGGCGAGAGGCCATGGCTACAACGACATCAGCTACAGCCAGGATTCTTGCTTCCAGGAGGATCTTTTCACCGGACAAACCCTGGGGATAACCAGAACCATCCGTTCTTTCATGATGTTGAAACACGATTTCGGCCACTGGCCATGGAAAATCTATCGTCTTCAAAACCTCATAACCGACTTGGGGATGAGCTTTAATGATACCATATTCTAGCTCGGTCAACCCATCAGGATCAATAAAAAACTCGGCAGGTATATTTATCTTGCCGATGTCATAAACAGTCGCTGCCACACGGATCCCTTCAATCTGTTCCTCGGGAAGGCCCATCTCCTTGGCAATGGCAACGGCCAACTGGGTTACCCGCCGTTGTTGATTAGCCGTATAGGGATCCTTCATCTTGATCGCTGATGCCAGGGCGTGGGTTACTTCATCGAAGGTTCTGCGTAATTTCTCAAGGCTTTGTTGAAGTTCTTCCTCCACCTGCCTGAGTTCGGTGATGTCGGTGAAGACGGCCAGGGTACCAGCGAAGCGACCGTCCTTCACTCGAGGGCTGCCGCTGAGCAAAACGGGAACCCGCGTGCTGTCCTTGCGGATGAGTTCGAGTTCATAGCGGTCGGTTTCACCGCGCTTGCGCCGGTTGTCGGCTGCCTGGACGCTGGGGTGCTGATCGGCTGGGACAATCACAGTCCAGTGCTGTCCCAGCAACTCTTCGTGCGAATAGCCCAGCATAGTTGCCGCGGCTGGGTTGACGAAGGCAAAGTGACCCTCAACATCTTCTACGACGATGCCCTCGGCCATGCTCTGGATAATGTCTCCATTGAGCTCTGTCAGTTGCCTAATCTCCTCCGCCGCTTCGTGGTGCTCAGTGCTCACCGATTCCAATTCGGCGATCCGCTGCCGCAATTTTACTAATTCAGCTACAAGTCGCTCTTTTGCCTTATTCTCTCTTTCCTCTGCCTGGTGACGCCTGGTATCTATTGCTTCCAATTCGGCGACTCGTTGGCGCAATTCTAGCACTTCATTCATAAGTCGTAGGTCTCTTGTCGCACTTTGCTCTCTCATCAATTATGCACCTCCAAAGCAAGCGCGGATTCCCTCTAATAACTTCTAAGAGCACAACTGCTTCGAGCGAACCTCGAAATGTGGATAGGGCGCAATCTAGTAAACTTCGGACCTGTTTTCTGATCTTCGGCGGCGAGAAGACATGCGGCTTTTTTCGAGGTATTCGTTCAACATCCTGAGACTGTACCTGCGGTGCCCCCCGGGAGTGCGAAAGGGAATCAAACTCCCCTCACCTTCCATTCTTCTCAGGGTGTATAGGCTCACCCGGAGATACTCCGCAGCCTCCTTCGCTGTAAGGATGGTCATTTCTTCCCCTAACATCTCACCCTCCTACTTACTGCTGGCAAATCGGCAAGTTGGCTGTGAATAATGGGTTCTAAGTTTTCTGTGGCCTATCCCTCCCCTATCAGCGGGGGTGAGAAGACTTGCGGCTATTGTTGAGGTATGAGTTCAACATCCTGAGGCTGTACCTGCGATGCCCTCCAGGAGTGCGGTAAGGCACCAATCCACCTTCATCCTCTATTTTGCTCAGGGTGAACATGCTTACTCGCAGGTACTTCGCAGCCTCCTTGGCGGTCATGAGTCTTGTCCTATCCTCTGTCATTTAGCATCTCCTTTCCTTATCTGCCAAAAAGCTACCCAAAAGTGGGCAAAATGGCAACAAATTTTCTGAACTGCTTGCATTATAACAAATTCCCCGTCGGTTTGGGGTGAAGGGAGCGTTAAATTGGCATGAATTTTGCGTGAAAGAGGGGGAGTCCTTTTGAGTGAGCTTTGAGGTTTTGAAGGAGGATTGAGACACAGCCACTGAGTGGGGATGTCGGGCCCTGGGTTCCATTCGGGAATCACCCAAGACAAACGCTAGTCCAACGGTGGACTAGCGTCTGATGGGGGAGTTTTGAGTTTTCGGCTAAGTTCGGATCTGGACAGACTCCAGATCTCTATCTAGTGATGATATAGCCGTGGCGGGAGACGGTTTGGACATAGATGGGATCACTGGGTGAGGGCTCGATTTTGGCTCGAATGTTCTTAATATGCGCTCTGACTAGGTTAGGATCGCCTGTGCCTGGGGGGTATTCCCACACCTCTTGCAACAGTCTCTCGGTGGAAACGACCTCCCCGGCATGGCTTATCAGATAGTAGAGTAGCTCAAACTCCACCGGGGTGAGGAGAAGGGTCTTGCCCTCCACGGTTAACTCGAAGGTGCGTGGATTCAGGGAGAGGGCGCCAGCTTCTAAGGGGGCTTTGAGTGCCTCAGATGGCAAGCTGCGGCGCAGAAGAGCTCTCACTCGCAACTCTAGCTCCCGGAGATCGAAGGGCTTCGTTAGGTAATCATCGGCCCCGGCCTCGAAGCCCTCGATTTTGTCATCGATCTTGACTTTGGCCGTCAAAAACAGGATGGGCACAGAAGCCACGTTGGGGAGAGCGCGTATGCGTTGGCAGACCTCGATGCCATCCATGCGGGGCATCATGATATCGAGCACCACCAAGTCGGGAGGCCGCTCTTGTATCAGTTGCAGGGCTTGAGCACCACTGTAGGCCACAACCACCTCATGATCCCTCCGTCGAAGAGTGCGCTCTATTGTCCCAGCAACATCTCGGTCATCATCAACAACTAGGACGAAGGCCATGTTTTACCTCCAGAATTATGAGGGGATTCCTTTTGCTTTTCGGCCGACACTTTATCCTCTACTGGCAGGGTCACAGTGACGGTTGTCCCCTCCCCTTCTTTGCTGTCTATCTCGATGAGGCCATTATGCTGCCTCACGATATTATAGGTGATGTACAAACCTAGCCCTGTGCCCTTGCCCACCTCCTTGGTCGTGAAGAAGGGGTCGAATACTCTATCCAGGTTGGCCTCGGGAATACCACCGCCGTTATCTGAGATCAGCACCTGAACGGCTTCGCCAACCCCATCGAGGCGGGAGGTGATGCGAATCTCGCCCGCTCGTTTGGCAGGTATGGCATCTCGAGCGTTGATCAGCAGGTTGACCCAAACTTCCTCGAGATGATGAGCGCTACCTGACACCAAAGGCAAACCCGCAGCTAGGTCTTTTGTGATAGAGACCCTAGATCTCTCTATCTGATAGGCGATGAGGGGAAGGGCATTATTGATGGACTGGTTTATATCTATGCTGCTGAACTCATACTCCTCCTGGCGGGAGAAGCTCAACAGATTCCGAACAACTTTGGTGGCACGGTATCCTGACCGTTCGATGGCTTTGAGGGACTCGTATCCCGGTTCGCCTGGCTTCATGTCTGCCATGAGTAGCTGAGCATCGCCGATGATGGTCGTCAAGGGGTTCCGGATCTCGTGGGCGATGCCGGCCGCCAACTCGCCGATAGCCGAGAGCTTGGCTGTCTGAAAAATTTGAGCCTTCGCTACCCTCAAATCCCTATACGCCTCGTCCAAATCTCGGAAAAGCCGAGCATTATGAATGGTCACCCCGATTTGACTACCTATAGAGGTAAGCAGCTCCACATCCTGAGAGGAAAAGTGGCGAAGGCCATGGCTGGCGATGTCCATCACGCCAAGCACTTTTTCTTTTGACCTTAATGGTATGCAGGCAAAGGATCGAAATCCTGCCTCTTTCATTCCCAACTCTATCTTCGAGAGGTCAGCTTCTTCGGAGATGTCCTCTACCAAGATTGGTTCCCCTGATTGCGCTGCTCGTCCGGTCAGCCCTTGCCCAAGTTTCAGCGAACCCGCTTCGTGGAGCAACTCCTCAGGGAAGCCTCGGTTAGCGGCAAAAGAGAGTTCCTGAGTCTGCTCATCTACCAGGGCTATAGCACCTGTTTCTACTCTCATCACCTCCAGCACCTTTTCCAGGGTTCTATTCAGAATCTCCTCTAGATTCAGAGATTGGCTGACCGTAGCAGCAATGGCATTAAGAGCAGAGACCTTCCTTAGGTTTTCTGTTTCCTTCTCAACCTCTTTAATCCTATTTCTCCATGTTAGGATAAGCCCTGCGACTGCAGCTATGAGCAAACCGACCTTAGGAATGATCAGATACTCGCTCTGGAACACGTTATTAATCAGGTAAGCCTTGGCCGCTTCATCCCTGGCCGTGAACCAAGCGCTAAAGAAGAGGCTATCAATGACCAGAACTGCCAATCCCAGAATCAGAATCAGTCTGGCAACGGTAGCGCTCCTTTGCTCCTCGGCCTTGGGCTGCTCATATTTCGTCAGGAATACCAGAACGATAAGACCCCATATAATGACCAGAAGCCAATATACAACTATTGAGATATATTCAGAGAGAATCACTGCTGCCTCATCTTACTGTTTCGATGTTACCTTTGCTATTTAACACTATTATAACCCACTTTTTATATTTATGCAAAATCCAAAAAGGGCTATGAGCCTTTGGGACTCATAGCCCCGGTTAGAGAGAGGGGATAGATGATTGGAGGTCTTCTGTAGCTATGGAGCGATGGCGTAGGTTACCTGTATCTGCACACTGTACTCCAGCTCGCCGGGGGAGATGGAGCCACCTCCACCACGGTATTCCATAGCCACGGGTATCCCGCCCGTAGAAAACAGTCCGCCGATGACCTCGCTGATCTGAAGGACTTCGCCCAAGTTCACTCCGTTAAGGTCTGCCAGCTCTTTCGCCTTGGCCTTGGCGTTGTCAATGGCTTTGGCCCTGCCTTCGCTCCTCACTTCGCTGGGATCGTCCAAGGTGAAGCTGACGCCGTAGACGTTGTTGGCCCCAGCTTCGATGACCTCGTCCAGAACGACCCCGATCTTATCCAGGTCGCGGATCTTCACCTGTACCATATTCGAGACGCGATAGTTGCCCTCCACTTCCGACGGCTTTGCTTCGACCATGGGCATGACCTCCGGGTAGCGCTCGAAGTAGATGCTGTAATTGGAGGTTTGGATGTCTTTCTCGGCAATACCCGCCTTTTGGAGGGCTGTCATGATAGCCGTCATGCGCTCCTTGGCCTCCGCCGTGGCTTCCTTCACCGTGGGAGCCAACACCTCTACGCCGACATTGGCCTCGGCCACATCAGGTGTTACCGAGACCTTGCCCTCCCCAACGACGGTGATACTACGTTCTACGGTCCCTGGAGCCTCAACCGAGCTAACCGCGGGTGCGCAGCCCACTGCTACAGCCAGCAGCAGGCAAACCAGCAAGCTGATAGTGACTCTGTTGGACATGAATGAAATCTCCTTTCTGTCTTTAGTTTCGTGTGGAGAGGCGTTTTCCTCTTCCAGCATATTGACGTTTGTGGCCTTCAAAAGGTTCCCTCATCTGCGCTCCAATGGGGTTACCACTTTGACTTGAGCCTGCCTCGGCAGGAGAACTCCTTGTAGCCAGAGAAGCGGTAGCCAAGAGCCTCGCAGACCCGAGTCGAAACGGCGTTGCCCTCGGAGACGATATAAAGGGGCTTGATCCCTTCTTTCATCAGTTCAGAAGTACAAGCGGAGACGACTACCTTAGCCAGGCCCAATCCCCGGTAACCCTCCTGAGTCCAGACACCGACCTCCGCAAAGTAAGGCGAACGCCAGTTTGTGCTTGCCGTCGCGATCACCTTCTCGCCATCCCTGATCTCAAAGCGGGGGAAGCCATCTGCTTTGATGACTTTTTCGACGGGGTGGCGCGAATTCGGCCGGAAGCTCGCCTCGTCAACGTTGTAGATCAGGTTATCGTGCTCGTCCCAGGTGAAAAGACATCGCTTCAGGACTGCGGTCATTTGTTCTTTTACAGCGAAAAGATACTCCCGCCTCTCGTCCAGGTGATCAGATAAAAAGGTGGATAGCACATCGTCGGAGACGGCTCGCATCACTACCAGGGGGGTGAAAAGGTCATGCCCGGTCTGGCAAATGGCGAGGAAGCCGACGATGACCTCCTGGCCGTGAGTGAACAGTTGCGTACGCTTATGGTAGAGGGCATAATAGGCGGTGAGAGCATCCCCTGGGGAAGTTGGGGAGAGCAAGTCAGCAATAGAGCGCCGCTTGTTCATGGATAGATACGTCCCAGCATCCTGGGGAAGGGGATCGTCTCTCGGATGTGCTTCACGCCGCAGATCCAGGCCACAGTCCGCTCCAGGCCCAGGCCGAAGCCGGAGTGGGGCACCGATCCGTAGCGTCGCAGATCGAGATACCACTCATAGGCCTGGCGAGTGATGCCCAGCTTCTCCACCTGCTGCTCCAAGTACTCATAGCTGGCACTGCGCTGGCCACCGCCGATGATCTCGCCATATCCTTCAGTGGCAAGCAGGTCCACCGAAAGACAAACCTCCGGCCGCTCAGAGTCAACCTCCATGTAGAAGGCCTTGCACTGAGTTGGATAGTGGTGGACGAAGACCGGCTTCTCAAAGTGCTCAGCCAAGGCCACTTCGTGCGGAGCACCGAAATCATCGCCCCACTCGATGGATACGCCGTCCCTGCTGAGGATTTCAACTGCCGAGTCATACGTGAGGCGCGGAAACGGTGGTTCTACCTTTTCCAGCAACGTCGTATCGCGCTCGATGGTCTTCAGTTCTTCAGCTCGATTCTTCAGCGTCGTCTGGACGATGTAGCTGATGAACTCCTCCTCGACCCTCATGCACTCGTCCAGGTCGGCCCAGGCCATCTCCGGTTCCACCATCCAGAACTCTAGCAAGTGGCGGCGGGTCTTGGACTTCTCGGCTCGGAAAGTGGGGCCGAAGCAGTAGACCTTGCCGAAGGACATGATCTCGGCCTCGTTGTACAGTTGGCCGCTCTGGGCGAGATAGGCCCGCTCCCCGAAGTAGTCGGTCTCAAAGAGGGTAGTGGTGTCCTCGCAGGAGGAGGGGGTGAGAATGGGGGTGTCCAGGTTGATGAAGCCGTGGGAATCCAGCCAATCGCGGATGGCTCGCACCACCTCGGCCCGCACCCGCAGGATGGCATGTTGTCTGGAGGAGCGCAGCCAAAGGTGGCGGTGATCCATCAGGAACTCCACGCCGTGCTCCTTGGGGGTTATAGGGTACTCCTCAGCCAGTTGCACGATCTCGACGGCATTCGCCGTGAGTTCATAGCCGCCTGGCGCTCGCCTGTCGGCCCGGACGGTGCCAGTAACGATCAGGGAGGACTCCTGGGTCACCGTTTTGGTTGCTTCGAACATATCAGGAGGCACGTCATCTTCAAACACTACGACCTGGATTATCCCCGTGCCATCCCGCACCAATAGGAATTGCAGCTTCCCCTTATCCGTTTTGTTATAGAGCCAGCCCTTGATGGCCACTTCCTCGCCCACATGGGCGGCGATGTCTTCGATATATATGTGTTCAGTCAAGATGATACCCCCTTATCTTCACTCAGATCTTCGAAGCTCAGCCCATTTCCTCTCTCGAATACGGCAGCCCCAGGGCGGCTGGGGCGCCCACGTGCTTGCTGAAGGCCTCCCATCCGGTGATGATTGCCCATACCGGGTTTGAAATATATCACAGAAACTCGCTTTTGTCAACGATGATTTGTTTCTCTCTGGCCCAGGTATTCTTCCAATATAGAGATGATCTCAGCTCGCCGCCTCTCCCTCTCCTCCCGGTGTTTCATTAGCCGAAACACGCTCAGCCGTTCCATGATCGTGGCCTGCACTTTTTCAGGGTGCGGCACATTGTCAAAGGTGAATTCCCCCAACTTGCCTGCGGTCTCCAGGCGCACATTGCCGAAATTGAGGATCTTGGCAATGAAGCTGGCTTGCTCAAAGCTCACGTCCTGGACCGCGCTCAGGTTGGCCTCCCGTCGGTGCTCCATAATAAAGGGCTTCTTCTCAATGTCAATGACGTGGTCCTCGGTCAAGATATAGAGGTCATTATGCCAGTCAATCATCCTGAAGGCGATCCAGGCCCCCGTGACGGTTAGACCGAGGATGAAGAAGAAGTTCACCCAACCTGGATATTTCAGGCTGGTCAAAGCCCAGAGCCAGATGACGGCCAGGACAAATCCTACCATCAGGGGAAGGATCAGGTCGCTATACAAAACCCACCAGTGCTTGCGCCAGATGATCACCCCCTCTTCTTCGGCCGGATAGAGGGGATAAAGCATCCGCCACATTCCCCTCCAGGAGAGCCCGGAGGGAGGCTGGGGGGTGACCGGTTGCTCTTTTCCGGGCAAGCCGGCTGATTCGAGGATCAGGCGCTGAATATCGCGTGGCTTAGAGACAGTCTGGAACTTTATGGGGTCTCCTGGGCCCGCCGTTTCGATTGTCACATCGCCGAAATTGAGGAGATTTGCGAGGGGACTGGCGATATCAATGGTCACGTCCTGGATCATGTCCAGGTAAGCCTCCACCAGGCTCTCGAAGAGGAAGTAGATTCTCTCGCGGTGAATGACCCGCTTGTTGGTGACAATGTAGCGATCGTTTCCCCAATCCAAAGCCTTCCACACGAGCGAGATAAGTGCTGGTGCTGGAAAAACGAGCCAAAAAAGGACGCGGCTCACGACTGAGGAAGGTCGTAAGAGCGAGGTCATGCCCCAGGCAATCAACAAACAGATCAACAGGAAAACAAGAGGACGCCATATCCACTGGACGACCGTGATCCAATGTCTTCTCTTGTAGATGATGGCGCTTTCATCCTCCAGTTGTCCAGGAAACCGAGGCTTGTTAGCCATTCTTTCCTCCTGCCCGAAATGGTGCGTATACATTTTACCACATTGTTGGATTAGTGAAAAGTTCGGCAACTCCTGGCAACTTTGCCCAGAATCTTCTTTTCAAGTATAATTGTTCTCAGAGTGTAAGGGGTGCTGTGAACCTTTCTGCCTAACTGGCGGTATTACAGTCGAAGAAAAGCGGTGGCTGAAATGCGCCACCCACGAGAATCGGGTGCTACGAAGATGAAGTCTGAATCGAGATTGCGAGAGGGATGGACGATCCTGGTTTTGATCATCTGTATGCTCCTCGGCGTAGCCTGGCCCATCCACAACGCCAAATGGGCCGAGGGCCTAGGTATTCTATACCTGGTGGTGGTGGGCTCCGCGCTTGCCGGCTTCTTCCTGGCGAAGAGTCAATTCCCCAGCGCGGTGGCCCATTTGTTCAGCCTGGTTTATGGCGTATCCTGGGTGGCCTTCTTGGGAGGGACTCTCCTGGCCCCGCAGTTCACCTGGCGGGAAAAACTGATTGAATTGGGGAACCGCATCAACGCCTGGCTGTGGGAGGCGCTGCACGGCGGTACCAGCAGCGATAATCTCATGTTTGTCCTATTCCTGGCCCTGATCCTTTGGCTGGCGGGTTATCTCTCTGCCTGGTACAATTTCCGCGAGCAAAAAGCCTGGGAATCTATCATTCCCTGTGGCCTGGTCTTGCTGTGGAATCTCTACTACGCCCCTGAGAAATTACAGCTTTCCTTGGTAGCCTATCTTTTCTTCGCCCTGCTCGTGGTGGTAACCTCCAATCTCCAGATTCGAAAACAAGAGTGGCGAACGGCCAGGGTCAAATATAGCGCTGACATCGGTTTAGCTTTCCTGCGGGCCGGAGTGATCTTCTCCCTGGTTGTGATCTCCTTTGCCTGGCTAGCCCCCGATACCGCAGCCAGCGAGCAGTTGTCCAATATCGGATCTTATTTGGAGAAACCCTGGCTGGAGGTGCAAGAGAATTGGGGACGCCTTTTCTCCACCCTTAGAAACTACGGTAAGGCCTATCCCAATCCCTTCGGCAATGCGTTGGGCCTGACAGGGCCCGTCCACCTCAGCGATGTGGCGGTGATGGACGTGCAAGCCCCAGCGGGACGATATTGGCGTGCGGCCACTTACGACCAATACACTGGCTCCGGCTGGCGCAATAACGATAAGGAAAGCCTAAAACTGGAAGCCGACGGTCCCTCCTCTCTAGCCCTGCCCGAATATGAACTGCGTCAGGAGATCACTCAAACCATCACCACATTTCTGCCTGGAAGGACCTTGCTTTTTGCCGCCGCTGAGCCTCAGCGGGTGGATCTGTCGGCCTGGGCGATAGTGAGCTATGTACCCCCTCTTCCACCAGGCGAAGATGCCAAGTCCTACATGGCCGAGAAAGAGGGAGTGATCACTCCCGTCTCGATGCTTTATAGCCGTTTCTACCTGAGGCAGGGCCAAAGCTATATCGTCGTCTCTTCCCTATCTATGGCCGACGAAGACAGCCTGCGTGCGGCAGGGGATGACTATTCAGTTTGGATCCTCGGCCGCTATCTCCAGTTGCCGTTAGAACTACCAGCACGCGTGCGCTATCTGGCGGAAGAGATAACCAGGGATTACGACAATGCCTACGACAAGGCCACGGCCCTGGAGCGTTACTTGCGAGATATAAAGTACAACGAGTTGATCGAAGCGCCACCTGCAGGCCAAGATGGCGTGGACTACTTCCTTTTCGACGTCCGCCAGGGCTACTGCGACTACTATGCTTCGGCCATGGCCGTGATGGCCCGGGCGGTCGGCATTCCGGCCCGGGTGGCAGCGGGCTATGGTCAGGGTGAATACAACCCTGAGACGGGAGCTTATCGGGTGAGGGAAAAGGATGCCCACGCCTGGGTGGAGATCTATTTCCCTCGCTACGGCTGGGTGGAATTCGAGCCCACGGCCGCGGAGCCGGTCATCGTTCGACCCAAGCCGCCCAGAGTCGTGGAGCCATCGGAAGACTATAGCGAAAGACGTCTGGGCCATGAAGAGGAGCTCAATGAAGAAGATGACTTGCGTGGAGGCGAAGGTGCACCTATCCCTAGCCAGACCTCGAGGAACCAGCAAGCAGCTCGCTGGCTGGTCGGCCTGATCTTGCTTTCGATCCCAGCGAGCTTGGCCATCGTTTGGGTCTTGCGCGAGCAGAAACTAAGGGGATTGAACCTGGTGGAGCGAGTCTATGAGAAACTGTGCCATTTTGCCCGACGGCTTGGCCTGGAGTATCGGGGGCATCAGACACCTTATGAGTACGCTGCAGCTTTGATCACCGCTGTGCCGGAGGGCCAGGGGCCGGTGCAGCGCATCACTGATCTCTACGTGAGGGAGCGCTTCAGCGGCAGGGAAGTCAGTGGACAGGAGGCCGAGGAAGCCTGGCGAGGTTTGCGGCCCATTCTTTGGCGCCGCTGGCTGCAGGGGAAATTGAAGAAACTTCAACGGCGGACCTCTTCTCGTACCTCGGAGCCCTACCACTGAAGATGATCAACTGGTAAGCATTCACCCCTCCCAGGGAGGGGCAGGGGGAGGGTGAATCCTCACCAACGGACAGGATCCCCTGTGAATTCGACTCGTTCTGGTCTACAAACTCCCAACTCAACCCTCCCCCTGCGAGGGGGAGGGGGTGAAAAGGCCCTCCTTGAAACCTGGAGGGCCTTTTTCTTCGTCATCGTGCAGGGGCAACCCCTTGCGGTTGCCCTCACCTGGCAGTGGTCTTGCGCCTCCTGACCAGCGC
>CAYUPJ010000039.1:17155-24568 GCA_964446635.1 uncultured Anaerolineae bacterium | reverse complement strand
AAGGGTCTGGACCTTGGTGAAGTAGTCGCTCCACGGCTCGACCATGGTCTCGATTTTGATGTTGGGGTGCTCGGCCATGAAAACGTCGGCCACCTTCTTATGGGTTTCTGCCTCCGCCGGGCTACCCCAGAAAGCCCAGAGAAGCGTAACGACTTCCGGCGTCGGTGTCGCTGCCGGTGCTTTGGGCTGGCAGGCGCTCAATACCAGCGCCAATGCTAGCAACAACGTCGTGATGGAAAGTATTCGTTTTTTGCACATTTGGGTTCCTCCTTGCTTAGATACTGGATATTGGATACTGGATATTGGGCTATAGATGCATATCTGACCTCCTCCTTAATCTTAACCCAGGATGATGCACTTGAAAGACTCGGCGTAAGTCATATCCTGCCCTGTCGCCTCCTCCTGGGCCCAGGCTCGGATACCTTCCTCTAAACCCTGGATGTGGCTCACCTGACTTTCGTGTTTCTTGAGGGCGGCGATCTTTAGCTCAATGATGTTGCTTATGTCCACCCAGAAGTTCGGTGAAAGGGATCCTCGGATATAGACCGCTTGCACCTGGTGGGGTTCTAACCCTTCATCGAGAAGTTCTGGGAAGATGTAGCGGGTGCTGGCCGAAGGGAAGACGGCATCCAGGGCCGCATCGCCGGCGGAGCGGTGGTCGGGATGGTTGAGATAACCGTCGCCGTAGTAGCGAACGGTGGGGTCAGAGCAAATGACGATGTCCGGCCGATAACGGCGGATGACCCGGGTGAGGTCCCGGCGTAGGGCCAGAGTAGGCTGAAGCGTCCCGTCCTCGTAACCCAGGTAGACGATCTCTTCCACTCCCAGAAGCCGGGCGGCCGCTTCTTGCTCACCTTTTCGAATGGCGACCAGGCTTTCTGGCTTCACTTGGGGGTCGTTAGTGCCCCGGCTGCCGTCGGTGCAGATCACGTAGATGACGGCTTTGCCTTCCTGAGCCCACTTCGCCACCGTGCCGGCCACGGTGAACTCCGCATCGTCGGGATGAGCCTCAATGACCATGACCCGTTCTGCTACTTCAGTAGTCACTCTGTGACCTCCCATAAATTTGACCCAGCACTTATGCGCGGTGACTAATTGTAACACCGAATGTTAGTATTGGCAAGAACGCCCCACCGGGTGTGGGCCCAAGACCACCTTCCGTCTGAAGGCAATGGCCATGGTGGTTCAGGGTTTCCCCAACAGGAAAGAGAGAATCTGGGTTTGCATCGTGGGGGGAGATACCAGCGCGGATTCAGCAATGACGGACAAGGAGAGGCACAAATTAGGCACTCGAGGAATCAACTGAGCACAGCACCCCGGCTGGCAGAGCAGACATTCCTGTACATCCTCCTCGCTGTCAAAAACCCGCGCCGGGCCAACTCGGGATACCCCAGTTCGTGCACCTCGTCCTCAGCCGAAAGCGCCCTGGTCGGCCATCTCCTTGGCCTTGACGTACTTGGGGGTAAAGAAAAACTCCTCGGCGTACAGGAGGAGCATGCTTCTCGCAGGTCTCGGTCATTTCATCGCCAAACACGAGTTTGATATTACCCTACGTACAGCTCCAGCGTCTTCTTAGCCAGCAGGAACCCGCGCTTGACCAGCTCTTCGGTGGCCTCCCAGTTCGCATCCTCGTGCTCGATGCTAAGCACAAAGTCATACCCCACGTCGTAGAGGGCCGCCACGAGCTCCTGCCAGTCTACCAGACCCTGGCCTGGCAGGCGTGGGATCTGCCAACGGAAGCCGCAGCCCAGGATGCCGTCCTGATAGAACATCTCCTCATCTATGGCCATGTCCTTGGCGTGCACGTGAAAGATGCGATCACCGAAGTCGTAGATGAAGCGGATGTAGTCAATCTGCTGCCACACCAGGTGCGACGGGTCGAAGTTGAGGCCGAAGTTCTCGTCTGGCACGGCCTCGAACATGCGTTGGATAAGGGCAGGCGAGTGAGGCAGGTTGGCCCCCCCCGGCCACGTGTCGGCCCAGAGCATGGGGCAATTCTCGATGGCGATCTTCACGTTATGTTCAGCCGCGAACTCGACCAGCCCTGGCCAGACCTTCATGAATTCATCGAAGTTGTAATCCAGGTCCTTCCGCCAGTCGCGGCCGGTAAGCTCAGGGTTCCAGCTCCGCCCCACGAAGGTGCCCACGATGTCCACGCCCAGCATCTCGGCGCCGACGATGACCTTCTTCAGATGGCCGATGACATGTTCACGGTGTTCCAGGTCAGGATGGAGAGGATTGGGGTAGTAACCGAGGGAGGAGATCTCTAGCCCTTTCTCGGCCAACAGGCGGTTGATTTCCGAGGCCCTGGGTGGGGTCAGCGAGTCAACATCAATGTGGACCACTCCGCCGTACTTGCGGTCCTTCCCTGCACCGGCCGGCCAGCAGACGATTTCCAGCATATGGCAATACTTCTTTCCTTAAAATTTTCGAGAGGAATCGTTACCTATCAAGGGAAGCTCAATCCATCGCCCAGAAAACCAAAATCCACCCTCTCAGGGTGGATTTGTAGCCAGTTGAGACCTTTGGCGCCCCTGGCAGGACTCGAACCTGCAGCCTACTGATTCGAAGTCAGGCGCTCTCTCCAATTGAGCTACGGGGGCGCGGTAGGTTCATTGTAACACAATGTGGAAGTGCTGTCAAAAAAGTGACTTTTGACCTAGCGATGCCTTTTGTTTCGACAGGCTCAACACAAGCACAGACCAGGCCACGCTTTGCATCTAAGGTGATCTCCATGCCCTCGCTCAGCACCTCCAGAGCGTCCTCCACCCCGATGATAGCGGGAATCCCTAACTCGGCAGCGAGGGTCGCCGCGTGGGAGGTGCTCCCCTCCTCAACCGTGATCAGACCACCAGCCCGCTGAATCACGGGGACAAAGGTTCGATCCGTTCTCGACGCTACAATGATGTCGTGCACGTCCAGGAATACTGTCTGTTCCACGGGTGGATCCAATCGCCGCACGCGACCAGATACCACCTGGCTACTGATCCCTGTACCTTTGGCCAATACCCGCTCCACGACGTGTACCTTCATGATGTCCGTTGTGCCGGGGCCGCTGCCTGCCGCTCCAGCGGTGATAACCACCACGTCACCCTGTTTTACCAGCCCGTGCTCCTGGGCAGCTCTGACCGCACCAGAGATCGTCTCATCGGTGCTCTCGGTACGCCTGGAGAGCAGGGCACAAACTCCCCAATAGAGAGCCAACTGGCGCTGAACCTCAGGGCTGGGCGTGACGGCGATGATGGGACAGCGAGGACGGTATTTAGAGATGACCTGGGCGGTGTGACCTGAGACAGTGGGGGTAATAATGGCCGCTGCCCCCAGATCACAGGCCGTCTCACAGGTGGCATGGCTGACGGCGTCGGCGATGGAGGTCACCGGACCCAGCTCCGAGCGGGGTCTGGCCACACCTTTCAGACTGCTTCGCTCTGCCTCCCTGGCGATCCTGACCATTGTCTGCACGGCTTCAAGAGGATACTTACCCACCGCCGTCTCGCCAGAGAGCATGATGGCATCGGTGCCGTCCAGGATGGCATTGGCCACGTCGCTGGCTTCGGCTCTGGTGGGCCGGGGATTACGGATCATCGAATCCAACATCTGGGTGGCGGTAATGACCGGCTTGCCCACAGCGTTGCATTTGGCAATGATCATCTTCTGCACGATGGGCACGGACTCCGGCGAGGTCTCGATTCCCAGGTCGCCCCGCGCCACCATAATGGCGTCCGCCGCCTTGATGATCTCATCAATGTCATCCACGGCCTCCGGCTTCTCGATCTTGGCTACCACGGGCACAGGGCGGCCAAAGGCCGAGAGCTCCCGGATCATTTCCTTCAGTTCCTGCACCTCCGCCGCGTGTCGCACAAAGGAGAGGGCAACCCAGTCCACTTGCTGCTCCAGCACAAAGCGCAGATCTCCGCGGTCCTTATCAGTGATGGCCGGAATGGCATGAGAGGCACGGGGCAGGTTCATTCCCTTGTTGGACTTAAGCAAGCCGCCGGTGATCACCCGACAGGTGATGTCCGTCTCTGCGGTGGAGAGGACCTCCAGCTCCAGCAGCCCGTCGTCAATGAGGATGCGGTCGCCAGTTTCCACCTCTCGGGGAAGCTTGGCATACTGGACGGGCACCCTTCGACCCTGCTCAGGGCAGGCCTCGCCAGCGTGACCCACAATAGGTCGCGTGGTCAGGGTGATCTCCTGGCCAGAAACCAAGGGAACTCCCTCGCCTTCCATCTCCCCAACCCGCAGCTTGGGCCCCTGGAGGTCGGCCAGGATGGCTACAGGTTTTCCCACCCTTCGACCCTGCTCAGGGCAGGCCTCGGCGGCCACGGTGCGAATGCGCTCCATGTTTTCGCCATGATAGGATTGGTCGCCGTGGGAGAAATTCAGGCGGGCCACATCCATACCGGCCAACATCAACTCCCGCAGCATCTCCGGATCGCGGCTGGCCGGCCCGATGGTACAAACGATCTTAGTACACAACATCCGTAAATCCTGCCAATCCGTTATTTTCCGCCTTCACTCATCCTTCAGCAGAGGAGCTACCTCCACTGCTGCGGGCCCCTTGGGAGTTTGTTCGATCCGGAACTCCACCTCCTGCCCGTCTTGCAGGATACCGTAGCCCTCGGTGCCGGTGCGGTGAACGAAGATGTCCTCACCGTTGGCCTTGGTAATGAAGCCCCAGCCTTTGGTGGCGTCAAACCATTTCACCCGTCCAATGAGCTTGACTCCAGGCTCTTCGGCAGTGCGGCAGGTAGGACAGAACTTGGGCTCGAACAACTCGGCACCTCGTTCGGCCATTGCCCGCTGCTCAGTGACGGTGAACACAAATTGAGATCCGCATTGCTCACAAGTGAGCATCTTGTCTGTATAATGCATTTCGCCTCCTTGCTGCATCAAACCAGAAACTGTGCCTATACTATATGCCATTTCCGGGCTTTTGTCAAACAAAAAGGCGGTGACGAATCAAACTCGATCACCGCCCCGCCTTCTAGCGCTGTAGCCACACAGAGGATTCTTTTGTTTCGACAGGCTCAACACAAGTCCCTCTGCGTGACCTGTGTGTACGGCCTTGTTTCGACAGGCTCAACACAAGTGTTCTGACTAGCTGGCAGCCAGGGGCAGCGCGGCTTCCTCCACTTCCAGGATGGCACGTTCACTTCGACAAGGCTCAGTACAAGCCTCGACGGTTTCCTCCTCTTCCGGGCTGCCCCACTCCTCGACGGTTTCCTCCTCTTCTGGGCTGACCCACTCCTCGACGGTTTCCTCCTCTTCTGGGCTGACCCACTCTTCGGCAGCTTCCTCGGCTTCGCTACGCTCAAGCCCAGGCCTAACTAAGGCTAACTCTAAATCCTCGTAGGTATCTGAAGAGAGCTCGCCCTCACGGCCAGGCCGACCTCGGAAACCCGTTCCCGCCGGAATCAGCTTGCCGATGATGACGTTCTCTTTGAGGCCGTAGAGGTTGTCTTGCTTACCGGCTATGGCCGCCCCAGCCAGAACTCTGATGGTATGCTGGAAGGAGGCCGCCGAAAGGAAGCTATCGGTATTGAGGGCGGCCTTGCTGATACCCAACAAGATGGGGTTTGCTGTACCCCGGCGGCCGGCTTCGGCAGCCACTTTGGAGTTGCCCTCAGCGAAAGCCGAGCGGTTGACAAGCTCCCCCGGCAAGAAGTCGGTATCGCCGGAGGAGGTTACCTGAACTCTATCCAACATCTTGCGGATGATGGTCTCGAAGTGCTTATCGTTGATGTCCACCCCCTGAGAGCGGTAGACCTTCTGAATCTCCGAGAGCAGGTAGAGCTGGGTGTCCTCTCGTCCCAGGATGCGCAGGATGTGATGAGGATTCTTGGAGCCCTCCGTCAACGGCTGGCCAGCCTTGACCCATTGGCCCTCGCCCACAGTCAGCCGCGCCGCTGAAGGCGCCTCGTACTCTCGCTCCTCTCGCCTCTCGTAGATTAGGGTGATGCGGCGGTTACTTCGACTGGGCTCAGTACAGGCCTCTTGCCAGACCCGTCCGCCTTTCTTAGCAACGATGATTTTCTCGCCCCGGTTGGCAATAGGCTCTCCATCGGCTATCACGTCGCCATCCTCGACCAGGACTTTCCAGCCACGCTTGATGTCGTACTCATCGCGGAAAACCTGGCTGTTGACGACCTTGATGTAACGTACGCCCTCCTCGCGTCGGATTTCCACCATGCCATCAATGTCGGCCATGAGGGCCTCGCCTTTGGGGTTCTTGCGGGCCTCAAAAAGCTCTTCTACGCGCGGCAAGCCGTGGGTGATGTCTCCCCCTGAGGCCACTCCGCCGGTGTGGAAGGTACGCAGGGTAAGCTGGGTGCCCGGCTCGCCGATGGATTGAGCGGCCACTATGCCGACAGCGGCTCCCACTTCCACCATTTTCCCGCGGCCCAGGTCGCGGCCATAGCACTGGGCGCAGATGCCGTATTTGAGCTGGCAGATCATGGGCGAGCGCACGTAGACCTGCTCGACGCCAGCGGCCTGGATGGCTTCTACCTCATCCTCCTCAAGCATCTCCCCAATGGAGACGAGAATCTCGCCCGTGTGGGGGTCAGCAACGGGCCCCGCTGCTACGCGGCCCAAGGTACGCTCTCCCAGGGTCTGACCACCCACGTCGTCCGATTTCCTGATCCAGACGCCGCCTCTCGTACCACAGTCCACAGCATTGATGATGACATCTTGAGCCGCGTCCACCAGCCGCCGAGTGAGGTAGCCAGCGTCGGCGGTGCGCAGGGCGGTATCGGCCAGGCCCTTGCGCGCCCCGTGGGTGGAGATGAAGTATTCGAGGGTGGACAGGCCCTCCCGGAAGTTGGAGAGGATAGGGAGGGCGATGATCCGCCCCGCTGGATCGGCCATCAGGCCGCGCATGCCCGCGAGCTGCCGGATGGGCTGAAAACCCCCCTTGGTGGCGCCTGAGAAGGCCATGATGTAGATGTCGCCATGAGGATCCAAAGCCTGGGCCACGGCCTCGGTCACGTCATCAGTGGCCCTGGTCCAGAGCTCGATGGTCTTGGAGTACTGCTCATCCTCGGTCAAGAGGCCGCGACGGTACTGGCGCTCCACCTCACCGACTTGCTTGGTTATCTGTTCCACGATCTCGTTTTTGGCTTGGGGGACGGTCAGGTCAGAGACGGCGATGGTGACGCCCGACCGGGTGGCATACTTAAAGCCGATGGTCTTGATCTTGTCCACCAGCTCGGTGGTCGCCTCCAGGCCGAGCTTTTGGTAGCACCTGGCCACCAAATCCCTGACCCCTCCTTTATCCAGGGTCTGGTTGACAAAGCGCAGTTCTTCGGGCAAGATTTGGTTGAATATGGCCCGGCCGACGGTGGTTTCCACGGGCTTGCCCTGAGTCTGCGAATCTGCGAATGAGCGAATGGGCGAATCTGCGAATGGGCG
>CAYUPJ010000039.1:0-17055 GCA_964446635.1 uncultured Anaerolineae bacterium | reverse complement strand
GCTCTTTCTCCCACGTGCAGAACCTTGATCCTGGCGTGCAGGTCAACCTTTCCCAGATCATAAGCCAGGGCGACCTCATCCAGGTCCACGAAGGCTTTGCCCTCGCCACGGCAGCCGTCCTCTTCCAGGGTGAGGTAATAGCACCCCAAAACCATGTCCTTGTCGGGGCTCACAATAGGTCCGCCGTGGGCGGGCTTGAGCAGGTTCTGGGTGGATAGCATGAGCCTTCGCGTCTCTTCTACCGCGACTTTGGATAGCGGCACGTGGACGGCCATCTGGTCGCCGTCGAAGTCGGCGCCAAAAGCAGCACAGACGAGGGGATGGATGTGAATGGCCTTGCCTTCCACCAGGACAGGCTCGAAGGCCTGGATGCCCAGGCGGTGCAGGGTGGGGGCGCGGTTGAGCAATACGGGCTGCTCTTTGACCACCTCTTCCAGGATCTCCCAGACCTCAGGACGTTCCCGCTCGATGATCCGCCGGGCCCCTTTGACGTTGTTGGCGTAGTTGTATTCCACGAGCTTGCCGATGACAAAGGGACGATAGAGCTCCAGGGCCATGCTTCGGGGCAGGCCGCACTGGTGCAGCTTGAGCTCTGGGCCGGTGACGATGACCGAGCGGCCTGAGTAATCCACGCGCTTGCCCAAGAGGTTGCGGCGGAAGCGTCCCTTCTTGCCTTTGAGCATGTCCGAGAGGGATTTTAGCTCGCGCTGGCCCCGCCGCGACGTGGCTTTGCCTCGGTAGCTATTGTCAATGAGGGAATCAACTGCTTCCTGGAGCATGCGCTTCTCATTGCGCACAATGACGTCGGGCGCCCCTAGCTCCAGCAGACGCTTAAGGCGGTTATTGCGGTTGATCACTCGCCGGTAGAGGTCGTTCAGGTCACTGGTGGCGAAGCGGCCTCCGTCCAACTGGACCATGGGCCTTAGCTCTGGCGGAATGACAGGCAGCACCGTCAAGATCATCCATTCGGGGCGGTTGCCCGATTTTCGCAGCGCCTCTACCACCTGCAATCTCTTGACCGCTTTCTTGCGCCGCTGTTTTGAGCGGGTAGAGCGGACTTCGGCCCACAGCTCTTGGGCCATCACGTCCAGATCCATCGCTTCCAGGATGTCATAGAAGGCTTCAGCGCCCATGCCAGCCTTGAAGACCTGGCCCCACTTGGCTTTCAGATCCCGATAGGCAGCCTCGTCCAGCAGCTGCATCTGGCCCAGCTCCATTAGCTCCTGGTGATCATCCCCAATGTGTTCTCTGGAGACCTCTATCTTCCGCCCCAACTTGGCCTGAAGGTCGGCGATCTCTTCTTGGAAAGCCTGACGAAGGCGCTCGATATCGGCCTCCAGCTGGGTTTTGTTTCGCTGCTGCTCGATTCTGATCGGGGCCTCGATCTCACTCAGCTTCTCTTGCGCGACCTTATTCAAGAGAGCCAAATGCTCTCGGCCCACCTCCCCGCCCTTCTCGACGATGGTTTCGCCTGTCGGCGAGAAGATCAGCGGAGCCCGCACTTTCTTACCCTGGCGGGTCTCCAGGTTGGTTTCCAGGGTTTGGGCCTCTTTGATGACCCCGTCGGTGGCGGCGGCCAGCTCTTCCTCCAGATGCTGATGGGTGGCTTGCCGGTTCGCCTCCAGCTCCGCGATTTTCTCGGCCACCTTCAACTGTAGCTCATCAATCTTCTCCTGGGTCTCCTTCTCCAGGCGGGCCTGTTCCTGGATCGATTCCTCTTCCAGGCGATGCAGGGCTTTTTGGCGCGTCTCTTCATCTATCTCGGTGATCATGTACTCAGCGAAGTAGAGGACGCGATCCAGATGTCGCCGCGGGATGTCCAGCAGTTGCCCCAAGTAGCTGGGGACGCGCCGGGTGTACCAGACGTGGGCCACCGGGGCCGCCAATTCGATGTGTCCCATACGCTCCCGCCGGACGGCAGCGCGGGTGACCTCCACCCCACACTTATCGCAGATGATGCCCTTATAGCGCACGTTCTTATACTTGCCGCAGTAGCATTGCCAATCCCTGGTAGGCCCGAAGATCGCCTCGCAGAAGAGGCCATCCTTCTCAGGCCTCAGCCGGCGGTAGTTGATGGTCTCCGGCTTGGTCACCTCGCCATAGGACCACGAACGGATCTCATCTGGCGAAGCCAGGCTAATGCGTAAGGCAGTGAAGTCTTTTACCTCCAAGATGTCCCTCCTGAATTAGATATTAGATGTCAGATATCAGATATTTGGCCGTGGTCTCCAGACAGCGATGGCCCAACAGGCGCGACACGAGCGAAACATCCCCCGTGTCCGCCAATGTGGACACAGCAAAGGTATGTCGCAGGACATGGGCTGATACATCCTCCAGTCCAGCAGCTTTGGCGTACTGGCTTACCAACCGCTGGACGGACCGTACGCTAATGCAACCACCCCCCTGACTCAGAAACATGTTGTCGGCGCCGTCCGAAGAAGGCCGCACCTGTAGATAGTCCCGCAAGGCAGCACAGGCTGAGGAATCGAGGGGAATCTGGCGGCGCCTCTTGCCATCGCCCCCTCCCACTATCAACAAACCCTCTCCATCGCCCCCCTCCTGGGAAAACGGTCGGACATCGGACAAGTGCAACCTCGTCAACTCCCCCAGCTTGATCCCCGTTTGAAGCAACAACTGGATGATGGCGTAGTCGCGCTTGATCAAGCTGGGTCGCCCCCCTTCTACCGCCTCAAGTAGTCTGGCGACCTCCTCGGAGTCGAGAACACGAGGGGAATTGGACTCGGGCATGGGAATCAATTGCACCTTGGAAGCGGGATTGCTCTCCGTCAGGCCCGTTTCCATGGCAAAGCTGTAGAACTTGCGAACAGCCTGCAGACGCCGATTGATGGTAGTCGGCGTCCACCCTTCGTTGGTCTGCATGTAGCGGCGATATTCTCGAATGTCGTCGGACGTCAAGTCCAACAGGGAAGATGTCGCCCCCCTGACATCGGCATGCCAACGGGCCAAGGTTCTCAGGTCGGCCAGGTAATTCACGATGGTTCTTGATGCCAAAGCCGACCGAGACAAGTGCTCTTCGAATCGGGTGAACAATTCTTCCACGGTCTCGGCCACTAGCTAATACCTCTGAGTAGCGGTGGTCTCCCCTAGCGAAAAAAGAGCGCCTGAGAGTACCTCTCCCAACGCTCTGAGACCATCATCGGTCATTTTATACGCCATAATTATACGCCTTTTGACTGAAATTGTCAAATCGCCCCAACGCCCACCATGGACCGCAGGTAAGTCTCAATGAAATCATCCAAGTCTCCATCCAGGACTGCTTCGGCGTTGCCTGTCTCGTGGCCGGTGCGCAAATCCTTGACCATTTTGTAGGGATGCAGAACGTAAGAGCGAATCTGGTTGCCCCAGGCAGCCTCGATGTGCTTGCCTTTGAGGCGGGCCTGTTCCGCCTCCTGCTTCTCTCGCTCAATATCGTAGAGACGGGCCCGCAGAATCTTCATGACCGTCTCCCGATTGTGGGCCTGCGAGCGCTCGTTCTGACAGGTGGCAACGATCCCTGTGGGCAGGTGGGTGATGCGCACTGCCGAGCTGGTCTTCTGCATGTGCTGCCCGCCGGGCCCACTGGGGCGGAAGGTATCAATGCGCAGGTCATCAGGGTTTATTTCTACCTCGATCTCCTCCCCAATGTCGGGCCAGACCTCCACCAGGGCAAAAGAAGTGTGCCGCCGGTGAACGGCGTCAAAGGGAGAGAGGCGCACCAGGCGGTGGACGCCTTTCTCCGCCTTTAGATAGCCATAGGCGTGCTCCCCCTCAATACCAACGATGACCCTCTTTAGGCCCGCTTCCTCACCTTCCATGCTGTCCAGGATGGTGGTCTTGTAGCCGCGCCCCTCGGCCCAGCGCAGATACATTCTGAGCAACATCTCCGCCCAATCCTGGGCCTCGGTGCCGCCCACGCCAGCGTGGATGGCCAGGATGGCATCGTCCCTGTCGTGGGAGCCAGACAGGACAAGCTGGAATTCCAGGCCATCCAGCTCGGCCTCAATAGCTTGCACCTCGCGGCCGATGCCATCAGCTACGGCCTCGTCCTCATCGGCGATGGCCAAACCGAGGAGCGTCTGAGCATCGGCCGCCCGTCCTGTCAGCCCCCTCCAGGTCTCCACCTCCTCATTAAGAGCGGCCAGCTTCCGCATCACGGCCTGGGCGTCATCCGGGCGGTCCCAGAACTCAGGCTCCGCCGCCTGCTGCTCCAGCCGCGCTATCTCTTGCTCCTTGGCAGCTAAGTCAAAGACGCTCCTTTATCTGCTCGATGCGCTGTTCTAAGTCGTTTAGCTGGCTCCTAAGTTCTTCCATAAAGACTCACCTCCTACTTGTATCACTAGGAGTGCGGACGCAAGTCCGCCTTCGCGGGCTTGCGCCTGCACTCCAAAATCCGGTTATGCGCTGAACAGCCCCTCCACGAAAACCTCGGCGTCGAACTCGACCATGTCCTCCAGGCCCTCGCCGGTGCCCACGAAGCGGATGGGCAGGCCCAGTTCCCTGGCAATGGCGAAGACCACACCCCCCTTGGCCGTGCCATCCAGCTTGGCCAGGAAAACGCCCGTTACCTCCACGTCGTCCTTGAAGTGCCTGGCCTGGGTGAGGGCGTTCTGACCAGTGGTGGCATCTAACACTAGAAGGGTCTCATGAGGCGCGTCGTAAACCTGCTTGACTGCCACGCCACGCACCTTCTTGAGCTCCTGCATCAGGTTGTACTTGGTGTGCAGACGGCCAGCCGTGTCCACGATGAGCATATCTGCACCGCGAGAGCGAGCGGCCCGGATAGCGTCGTAGACCACGGCCCCCGGATCGGCCTCCGGCTGATGGGCGATGACATCGCAACCGGCTCGCTGCCCCCAGATCTTGAGCTGATCAATGGCCGCTGCTCGGAAGGTGTCGGCCGCGCCAAGGATGACTTTTCTGCCCTGTTCCTGGTAATAATGCGCCAGCTTGGCGATGCTGGTGGTCTTGCCCGAACCATTGACCCCCACCACCAGGACGACCGTGAGCAAGCGTGGCTCATTGATGCGCAAAGAGGGCTTGCTATCCAAGATGGCTATCAGCTCTTCCTTCAACATCCCCTCCACGGCTCTGGCATCCCGCACACGTTCTTTACCGACGCGCTCTCGCAGCCTTTCCACCAGCTCAACTGTGGTGTTCACCCCAATATCGGCCTGGATCAGTAGCTCCTCCAGATCCTCCCACAGTTCCTCGGTGACCTCATTGGCCCCAAACAAACCAGCAACCCGCCCGAAAAACGACAGGCGGGTGCGCGTCAAGCTGTCCTTTAGCTTTCCAGAGCGACCGAACATCACCAGGCTTACCTCCAACGATAATTATACTACAAAGAGACGAATATGACAAAGATAACGTGACCAAACGACGTGAATGGGGTTGTATTTCTTGAGGTAAAATGACACTTGTGGTATAATCTCCAGCAAGATTCCAAACAGACGCACTGTAACACGGAACGCCAAAGAGAGGACCAGATGACAGAGAAAGAGAGACTCGAGCAACTGTCAGTCTTTTTTCCAGCGTACAACGAGGAGGAGAATGTTCCCATCGTGGTGGAAAAAGCATTGCAGGTTCTCCCCCATATTGCTGACGAATACGAAGTGATCATCGTCAACGATGGCTCCCAGGACCGGACAGGGGAGGTTGCAGAAGAGCTGGCCAGGGCTCACCCCTGTGTGAGGGTTATCCACCACGAGAGGAACTTGGGATATGGTGCCGCTCTGCGCAGCGGATTCAGAGCCGCCGAATACCCCTGGGTGGCCTTCACCGACTCCGATGGCCAATTCGATTTGGCAGACATCGAGCGATTCCTGCCCCTCACCCAGAGCGCAGACCTCATCCTGGGCTACCGCCTGCAAAGGGCCGACTCCATCGTCCGCCGCATCTACACCTACGGCTGGGCCCTGATCCCCCGCATTCTGCTCGGCATGGACGTCAGGGACTACTCCTGTGGCTTTAAGCTCATCAAAAAGTCCGTCATCGAGGCTGTTGAGCCGCTCCAGGGCGAGGAGAAAGTCTACCAGATCGAGATGCTGGTCAAGGCGAAACGCAAAGGGTTCCGGTTCGCCGAGGTCGGCGTCTATCACTACCCCAGGGAGTTTGGCGCACAGACCGGAGCCAATCTCGGGGTGGTGACCCGATCCATGCGGGAGATGTTCGATCTCTACAGGAGGCTGAGGCGCTGAGCGAAAAGAAAGAACTCACCCACGTTGACGAATCCGGCCGCGTCCGCATGGTGGATGTGGGCAGCAAGCCCGACACCGAACGGGTGGCGGTCGCCAAGGGCGAGATCACCATGCGTGCTGAGACACTAGCCCTGATCCAGGAGGGCAGCATTCCCAAGGGTGACGTGCTGGCCGTGGCCCAGGTGGCCGGCATCATGTCCGCCAAGTGCACCCACGAACTGATCCCGATGTGCCACCCCTTGCTCCTGACCCACGTGGCTGTCGAGTTCGCGCCCCACGAGACAGAGAACCTCATCGAGATCACCGCCACGGTGAAAACCACCGGCAAGACAGGCGTGGAGATGGAAGCCCTGATGGCTGTTGCTGTGGCCGCGCTGACCATCTACGATATGTGCAAGGCCGTGGATCGGGCCATGCACATTACCAGCATCCGCCTGGTCCGCAAGAGTGGAGGCAAGAGTGGGGAGATGATTTTGGAGTAGACAATGTGAAGGGAACCATCGTCGCCGTTTGCACCAGCAAGAAGAAGGGAGTACGCAAAAGGAACGTGGGGGAAGCCCAGTTGAAAGTGGATTGGGGCATCGTTGGCGACGCCCACGCTGACGACTGGCACCGCCAGGTGAGCCTGCTAGCCATGGAAAGCATCGAGAAGATGCAGGCCCTGGGCCTCCACGTCGGGCCAGGCAGCTTCGCCGAGAACCTCACCACCCAGGGCATGGATCTCCTCTCCCTGCCCCTCGGCTCACAAGTGCGAGTCGGCGACGAGGTCGTGCTCGAAATCACCCAGCACGGCAAGATCTGCCACGACCGCTGCGCGATCTACTACCAGGTTGGCGATTGCATCATGCCCCGCGAGGGCATCTTCGCCAAGGTGATCAAGGGCGGACAGGTTAAAGTAGGAGACCCAATCGAAACCGTGGAGGCCACCGATCAGCCATGAATCTGCGTTGCCTATCCTGCCAACGCACCCATCCCCAAGATACCCACCGATGGCGTTGCGATTGCGGCGGCGTCTTCGAGCGGAGGGCGCTCCTGGCTTTGCCAAGGATGAGATCGAGAGGAGATCACCATCGTTCCACTGACGGGGACTGGCCTCAAGAGCTAAACAATCTAAACGACTACAAGCAACAAGGAGGGTGATAAACAGGATGAGCAGTCGAGTCGTGATCACAGGCATGGGAACGATCAGCCCCCTGGGCCTCGATGTGGAGACGACATGGAGGAATCTGGTGGCAGGTAAATCGGGGGCAGGGCGCATTACCCACTTCGACCCCTCACCCTTTCTGACCCAGATCGCCTGCGAGGTCAAGGGCTTCAACCCCGAAGATTACATGGACCGCAAGGAGACTCGGCGTTTGGACCGTTACATCCAGTTCGCCGTCGCTTGTACGGCCCAGGCCCTGGAGCAGGCACAGCTCACCATTGATGAGAGCAACGCTGACGACATCGGGGTAATCATCGGCTCCGGGATAGGCGGTCTTTTGACCATGGACCAAAGCTATCATGACTTCTTCGAGAAGGGGCCCATGCGCGTCAGCCCTCTGACCGGTCCCATGATGATTGCCAACATGGCCGCGGGACAGATCGCCATCACTTTCGGCGCTGCAGGGCCCAACTTCTGCATCGTCTCGGCCTGTGCCACCGGCACCAATGCCCTCGGCGAAGCCTTTGAAATGATCCGCCGGGGCGACGCCGTGGCTGTTATCGCCGGGGGCAGCGAGGCCCCTTTCGTGCCCTTCGGCATGGCCGCCTTCCACCGCACGGGTGCGCTCTCGCGGCGCAACGATGAGCCAGAGCGAGCCAGTCGCCCCTTCGACGCCCAGCGCGACGGCTTCGTCTTCGGTGAGGGGGGAGGAGTGATGATCCTGGAGAGCCTGAAGTATGCCTTAAACCGTGGAGCAAAGCCATTGGCTGAAGTCGTTGGCTACGGGGCTACAGCCGACGCTTACCACATTAGCGCCCCGGCTGAGGGTGGAACGGGCGTCGCCAAATCCATGCAGAGAGCCTTGAAGAAGGCTGGCCTGAGACCTACGGATGTAGACTACATCAACTCCCACGGCACCTCGACGCCCCTCAACGACGTGAACGAGACCAAAGCCATTAAGGCCGTCTTCGGCGACTACGCCTACCAGGTCCCTATCAACTCCACCAAGTCCATGACCGGCCACCTGATGGGCGCGGCTGGAGCCCTGGAGGCCATCGTTTGCGTCAAGACCATCCAGGAAGGGATGATCCACCCCACCATCAATTACGACTATCCCGACCCTGAGTGCGATCTGGACTACGTACCCAATGTAGCTCGCCGAGCCGATGTCAAGGTAGCCCTCTCCAATTCCTCCGGCTTCGGGGGGCACAATGCGACGATTGTCATTAAGGCGTACGAATTGGGAAACTGGGAAACTGGTCTATGCTCAATCTAGCTGAACTGGATAAGGCTTTGGGAATTGATTTCACAGACAAGTCGCTGTTGCAGCGGGCCCTGACTCACCGTTCCTATCTCAACGAGAACCCCGACTATCCGCTGTCGGACAACGAACGCCTGGAGTTCCTGGGAGATGCAGTGCTCGATTTCCTCACAGCCGAGTACCTCTACAACCGTTTCCCGGAGATGGCGGAAGGGAATCTGACCAGCCTGCGCGCCGCTCTGGTCAAGCGGGAAACGTTGGCCCAGTTTGCCACAGCTTGCAACCTTGGCCCATACCTGCTGATGAGCCGAGGCGAGGCAGAGAGCGGCGGTCGGGAGCGCGAGGCGATCCTCTGTGCGGCCTTCGAGGCCCTGGTGGGAGCCATCCTTCTTGACCAAGGGCTTCAAGCTGTGGAGGACTTTACCCTGAGGTGCATCGAACCCGAGGTCAGCCACATCCTCGAGGAAGAACGGTACAAGGACGCCAAGAGCACATTACAAGAGCTGACCCAGGGCCAACTTCAGATTACGCCCGTCTACCGTACCGTAGCCGAGCGAGGCCCTGACCACGCCAAAGAGTTCACCGTCGAGGTGCTCGTCGGCGACGAGGTCTATGGTCGAGGCATCGGGCCTAATAAACAGGTGGCCGAACAGGAGGCAGCTAAAGCAGCCCTTCAGAGAATCAGCCCCTCAGGGTTTCGGAAACCCTGAGGGGCCGGTTGACACTCATGTCAATAAGTTGTATAATTCCCGTGAATTGCATTGAAATATGGAGAAGCGCTTTCTCCTCCTTTTAGGAAACTGGTAAATTGGGAAATGCACCTGAAGCACCTGGAATTACAAGGCTATAAAACCTTCGCCACCAAGACGGAGTTCGTCTTCGAGGACGGAATCACGGTCATCGTGGGGCCCAACGGCAGCGGCAAGTCCAACATCGCCGACGCCGTACGCTGGGTGCTTGGCGAGCAGAGCTATAGTCTACTTAGGGCCAAGCGTACCGAAGACATGATCTTCTGGGGCAGCGAAAGGCGTCCCCGCCAGGGTATGGCCCAGGCCTCGATCACCTTGGACAATAGCGATGGCGGGCTGCCCACGGAGTACAGCGAGGTTACCATCAGCCGCCGCGCCTACCCCTCTGGCGAGAACGAATACTTCTTGAACGGCAATCGGGTAAGATTAAAGGACATCACCGAGCTTTTGGGTAAGAGTGGCCTTAGCCGTCGAAGCTACACGGTCATCGGCCAGGGTCTGGTGGACGTCGTCCTGTCGCTGCGGCCCAATGAGCGGCGAGCCATCTTCGAGGAGGCAGCCGGCATCAGTGTCAACCAATCCAAACGCACCGACGCCATCAACAAGCTAGAGCAAACCAGGGACAACATCCTGCGCGTCAACGACCTCATCAACGAAATCGCCCCCCGACTCAAGCGACTGGAAGTGCAAGCCAAGCGGGCCCAGCAGTACGAAGAGTTGTCCCAGCAACTGGAGAACCTCTTGGGCATCTGGTACACCTATCGTTGGCAAAAAGCGCAAACGGCCCTCCGTCAGGCCGAGGCCAAGGCCAGGGAGCGCGAAGGGCTGTCGCGGGAACACCAGGCCGAGCTGGGGGAGCTGGCGCGCCGGAAAGCCGAATTGAGAGCTCAGCAAAACCAGTTACGGCAGAAGATCAGCGACTGGCGACTGCAGGAAACCAGCCTGCAGACCCAGGCAGAGGAGAAAAAGCGAGAACTGGCTGTGAGCCAGGAACGTTTGCGGCTCCTCGGTCAACAGGGCGAGGACATCGCGCAAGAAATCGAGTCCCTGCAGGCCACACACCAGGCTCAACTGGGGAGGGTGACAGAGGCTGAAACGGAGCTAAACCGGGCTGAAAACCAACTCCAGGAGCGACTAGTCTATCTCCAAGAAGTGCAGCAGCAATTGGATGCCCGCAAGGGAGAGCGACAGGCTGTTCTGAAAGAGCTGACGGAGGCTCAAGACCAAGTTTTCCAGTTGGCTACAGAAGCCGCCGACCGGCGCAACCGCCTGACACAACTCTCTGAGCGCCGGGAGGAACTGGAGCAGGAGCTGGAAGCACATCGCCAGACCCTGGCCGAGCATCAAGCCAGGCTGACCACTTTGCAGGAGCAGGTCGAGACTCTCAAAGGCGAACTGGAAGCCATTCGAGCCGAAGCCGATTCGCTGGCCATTCAAAGGCGAGCAGTAGAGCAAGAGAGCGAGGCATCGCGAGAACGCCAGGCTCAGTTGCAGGCTGCCCTAGCCAAGAGCGAGCAGGAGGAGACTCGACTGCAGGCCCGCTACGATTTACTGGAGAGAATGAGCCATGAGGAGTCGGGCTACGATGCAGGCGCGGAGACGGTGCTCCAAGCAGGCAGGGACGGTCGGCTGAGGGGCATCGTTGGCCCGGTGGCCAGCCTGATAGAAGTGCCCGCCGATCTGGAAACGGCTATCGAGGCCGCTCTAGGGCATCATCTGCATGACATCGTGGTGAAAACCCTGGCCGACGCGGAGGCAGCCGTCCAGTTCCTCAAGCGGACCAAAGGGGGGCGAGCTACCTTCCTCCCACTGGATAGAATAATCGCCAGCGAGAGACGAATCCCACCCGTCACCGCGGTTAAGGATGTTATCGGGCTGGCCGCTGATTTGGTCAAATTCGAGAGGGGATCCGTCGGGGTAGGGTATAACTTGCTGAGTGGAACCATCGTCGTCCGCGATTTCGAGACCGCCCTGCGCCTGTTGCCTCGCCTTGGTACCCGCAGCACATTTCAAATCGTCAGCCTAACCGGTGAGGTCATCGCTTCTGAGGGAGCCGTCACCGGCGGACCGTCACGAGGCCAGGGCAGCGGGATACTGGCCCGGGAACGAGAGCGGCGCGAATTGCCCCACCAACTTGCCGAGGTCCAAAAGCGCCGCTCCGATTTCGAAGAGACATGCCAGGTGGAGGAGGCAAACCAGCGCCATCTGCTGGAGAAGCTGGTCACCCTGAACAAGAAAGGGGATGAGATTAGAGCGCAGGAGGGGGACAAGCTGGAGGAACTAGCCTCCGAACAGCGACAGGCCGAGCTTCTGGACCAGGAGATGGGATGGCGGCGAGCCATAGAAGACCAACTGAAGGCCGAGTTGAAGGCCTTGGACGAAAAAGAATCACTCCTCAACGAGGAATTGGAGGGTTTGAGGGGAGAAGAGGCCAAGAGCCACGCGCAAATCTTGGCCCTAAAGGCGCGGGCGGACGCCCTGAGCGTTGAGGAGCTTGAGGCCAAGCTGGCCGAATTGAAGACCGCCGTAGCCGTGGCTGAGCAAACCAGCGAGAACCAGAGAACTGCCTTGCAAGACTTAAAGGCCAGCTTCACCCAATTAGATAAGCAAGTATCGGCCAAGCAAGCGAAAAAAGAACGATTGACGGCGGAAAGTAGGGACCTGGTCACCCGGATCGAGGACTTGAAATGTGGCTACAGGGAACTGATGGATCGAGTAACAGCCGTGGCTGAGCTCATCGAGCCGACCGAGGTAGAGCTGGCTGCTTTGGAGAGCGAGCAATTTGAAATGGAGAATACAGAGACCCGCCTCCGCCCCCTACTCCGGGAGTACGAAAGCCTACAGGGTCAAGCCGTGCTGGAGCTAGAGCGCCGTAAGGACGAACTGGCCAGCCTGGTCCACCAGATCGAGAACGACCTGGGCCCGGTGGAGATGGAAACAAGTGAGGCTATCTCCACCCTGCCGACCACCGAGGAACTGCCGCCCGGACTGGAGGAAGACATTGGACGGTTGAAGGCGCAAATCAGGGACATCGGTCCCGTCAATCCCAACGCACCTGCGGAATATGATGAGGTCCTGGGGCGCTATGATTTCCTCACCACCCAGGCCGGGGACCTGGAAGAAGCGGCTATGGATCTGCGCCAGGTGATTGGGGAGCTAGACGAATTGATGGAGAGGGATTTCAGAGAGACATTTGAGGCTGTACGCAAGGAGTTCAAAGAGTACTTCGTGTCGCTGTTCGGCGGCGGTGCGGCTGATCTGGTCCTTACGGAGCCTGATGATTTGATGGAAACAGGGGTTGAGATTATCACCCGGCCACCCGGGCGACGGGAGCAGACCCTGGCCCTGCTATCCGGAGGGGAGAGAGCACTGACGGCGGCGGCTCTGATCTTCGCCATCTTGAAGGTTAGCCCTACCCCCTTCTGCTTCCTGGACGAAGTGGACGCCACCCTGGATGAAGCCAACGTCGGCCGCTTTCGGGAGGCACTGCAAGAGTTAGCGGAGCGCACTCAATTCATCGTCATCACCCACAACCGGGGCACGGTCGAGGTAGCGGATACCATTTATGGCATCTCTATGGGTGAGGACAGCGGCTCTCGGGTCATCTCTCTGAAGTTGGGCAAGGAGACGAGATGACTTATTTCTCCAATTCCTGTCCCGTCGTCGGGTCGAGCTTCAGCGAGCCAAAGCGAACGTTGCTGACCCCTTCCAGGCTGGAGAGAGGAGTGGTGGCAACCAGTTCCTGCCCCCTCCTCTCATAGGCATTGGCAACGCCCAGGGCCATGGCAAAGCCTTGATCGTCTTGAAAGGCCAGCAGCCTACCGCCGGCCATCATCTCGATCCCAAACACCACGACCTGTCTGAAGGGCACTGTGAGGGTGTGGGCCGTCTGAAAATAGCGTAGGAACTTCTCCTCCCTGTTGGTGATCCGCCTAGCTCTGGCCTTCTCGACCACGTACTCGGACACCGGCAGATCGTACACTCGCACCCGTTTATCCCACCGCCACGACCAGAGGATGTGCTCCAGCTCCGGCCCCCTCGCCAGGCCCACCAGAGCCGAAGGCTCCAGCAGCTCGATTTTCCACTGCTTCAGCGCCCCGCCCCCCGCCTCGCGACTCACCAGCCCGGTGGTATCCACCACGATGGCCTCTGCGCCCAATTCCTGGGCCTTTCTCTGAAGCCTGTAAGCACCGATGACGGTGGGCAGCATGTGTCCCCTGGGGGACGTTGAGCCTACGAAGTAGGACAGGGTTTCACCTGTGGGTGGGAAAAGCGATGGCTGACTGCCGGAGAGTGCCAGGTTCATGGTTGTAGGCAGACCAAGGGTGCTCTGGCCCACGTCGCAATCCAGGAAAGCGACCCGGCTATGACAGCGGCACAGTTGCAGAAAGAGATAGCGGGCAAAGGTGGTCTTCCCGGTATCCGACTCCCCGATCACCATGATGGTGCCATCGAGGGACTCGGGCCGTATCCGCTCCCACTCCCTGGGGATGCTGATGTCAGAGAATTTCATCTTGACTGATATGCACAGAAGGTGGTATAATTCAGCTTGACCTACATCATCGGAGGGGAAAAGTGAGACTTTCGCGAAGTAAAGTACAACGGATCATCTTCGGAATAATGAGCCTGATTATGGTGCTAAGCATGGTCTTGGGACTGGCCCTGACCATGATGCCCGAACCAAAGCGGCCCACACCCACGCCGACCATTCGTCGCATCACGCCCCTCCCCCCCCCTCTTTCCCCCCCACCTGGGGGGGATGAAGGGGGGGGGTCAACACCGACGCCGCAGCCTACCCCCTCGCCCACCTCGACGCCCACCCCGACCCCTACAGAGACACCTACCAGTTCCTAGCTGTCTTGCGGCTGTCAAATAGTACGTCCTTCAGGCTACCACGACGGTCGTAGCCGCAGCCACTGCCGCGGCATTCTCCTTTTGCAGAACGATCAGATACCAGCCGAGCAACACCAACAGCGGGAGGCAAGTAGGGCACGGCCTCGCAGATCAATCTCCACACACCCAGTGAAAGACACGCCCGTCGGGGAACTCCAGGATACCCTCCCTGCCCGTCCACTTGGGGGTGTAGACTGCCAAGTTGACTTCCTCCCCTGCCTTTCGCACCGTCACGCGCGGATTGAAAAAGCCAACTCGCTTGAACGTCCAGCTTCCCTCGGCTGACGTAGCGGTCGCCAGCGAGCCACACAGGGTCTCAAATTGCAGGGTGGCTAGAACGTCATCCCCCGCCCACAACTCAAAATGACGTCCAAGTCCCTTGGGTTGAATCCAGCAGAGATCCTTCCCGAATGCAGATGACATTGCTTTCACACCATGCCTCCATTTGACTCATCACTCGTCAACTCGTTACCTCGACCTCACCACGACGAGCACCAAGAGCCCGAGCACTACAAGCGCTATGAGAACCAAAGGTAGCGCTGCTCCAACTGCCCACTGCCCACAGCTTGGTCGGCGCACCGATGTCATCTACGAGCAACAAGCCGAATACTCCAAGACCCGCGAGTGTCACTCCCATCAGCACACTGGCCAACACTGCGTATCGGGCCACGGGAGTACCATATCGCGTGCGGTAGGGATCAACACTAGGCGGCTGGATCAAGGCCAGGATTCCCAGGGCCATCGCTTCGGCAATGAGAACCGCCGCCAGGGTCACCGCCAGATGGGTGAGGACTAGCTTGTACTGTAAGCTTATTCTTGGGGGACTCCTGGGGTGCTAGTCCTGCTCCACCGCGCGCCGAATCGCCCGCACCTCAGCCAGAATCTCGTTCAAGACCCCGGACGGTTCAGCCTCCACTTCGGTAGTCGTCGGAGCCATAGCTCCCCGGAAACGCCGCAGGGCTGTGGCCACCATCTCGTAGACCTCTTGCACATCGGGCAGGCCTGCCAGTTTCTCCTCAGCGCCGGTCTGACCGCTCATCCCGGCCGTCTGGATGTCCAGCGTGCCCAGGCCAAAGAGCCAGCGATCCAGGATGTCCCGCTTGACGGTGAGGTTTGTCACCGTGCGATACGGCACGTGTTTGATTGATTTGGTCCAGATGCCCGCCCGCACGATCACCTCGTCGTCCTGAACCTCGTAGCTCAGGCTGCGATAGTACGGTCCGGTCAGCAGCATGGCCGGCACCCACCAGACGGCGTCAAGGATGGTGGTGACGGTGACGACAATCCTGAAGCCCGTCGCGCCGATGGATTCGTCGAAGCTCATGAGCCAGCCGAGCAGAATGCCGCCGGCCAGGATCAACAAAGCCACGATGGTGATGACCAGGCGCAACTTGCTCAGATATTGGGGACTTGGGTTGAAGGTTTTGGTTTGCATTTCTGTACCCTCCTCTCTCGACCATATTATACCAAACTTCTCGCTGTTTGTCATCGGGCCTGTGGCCGAAATGTTTCTCGTACTTGGGTACAGGGCCGTTAAGTTAAGGTGCAACGCACTTCGAAAAGTGCGTTGCACCTTGAATGGGACACTACTCAACGAGCCCCAAACGGCGTGCGGCGGCCACCAAGCCGAAAGCCCCGGTCATCATCATGTCGCCATAGGGCACGGCCATGTAGTAGCCCAGGCCTGTGGCCATCCCTCGATTGGGTCCGGTTACCGCCACGAATCGAAAGTCCCCGCCGTCAGGGTAATCGGGATGGACATAGGCCCCATGACCATTGTCACGGTAGACCTCATCGTTGCTTAGGGTCCCCTCGCGCAAAGATCGAACGTGAGCGGCCAACTTGTCCGGGTTCATGAGCACAGTGTGGTGCTCAAAGAGGCCCCACACCCTTTCCCCTCTGAGCAAAACCCCGACTGTGTGCTTGTTGCCGACGTTGACGATGATGAGCCCGTCCTCCTGGTGAGCAGCCACGTTCTCATCGCAAAGCGCGCCCCAAATCGCCGCCGAGCCAGTGTCCATCAGCGTGGCGCCGGGCACGTCGGCCTGGACGGCCTTCATCCTGGTGAGGTGACCGGGCACCTCCAGATAGGCCAACTCAATGATGTTTCCCCCCTGCTCTACAAAGCACTGCCATTGCTGAAAGCGAAAACGGCGCTGGCTTCCCTCCAGGGTTTCGCCGTGATCCTGCACCGCGATGGCATAGCGTTCAGGCAGCTCCACGTCGAACAGGGCCAGGGCGCGACCCAGGGCATCTAGGTCAATATCGCCCGTGCGAATGGTCAGGGTATCGGGCGGAGCCTCCTCCACAATCTGAACGCCCAGGGCTTCGACCTCACGAGGGTTGTCGCGAATGGTCTTGGCTGCCAGAGGCGTGGCGTACACCGCCAGCCCTGCCCTCAGGTGCTTCTTGATGGCACTGACCGAAGGCCCACCGCCCATTAGATTGCCAGTCAGGAAAACGTCCTCTCCCTGAGCAGTAGCCTGCTTGATCCTCCCTGCCACGATCGTGGTCTGCGAAGGAAGGACCATCTGGACACAGTTCTCCATCGTTTTGTCGCTCTCGTACAACAGGATATCCTGAGTTCCGGCCCCGGCATCAATAGCCAGGATTCGTTTTGAATCAGACATAGACCATCCCTCCAAATTCGCTGGAGCGCGGACGCGAGTCCGCTTTTGCCAGTACTGATACTACCACAATTTCCACCCTCTGTCAAAGCAGCACTTGCCAAAATCCTCAACTAGCATTACAATTGGGGTAACTACCCAGCGAAGCTTCGCCTCAAACCGACAAGTTGACAAGCGAAGCGTA
>CAYUPJ010000038.1:0-25121 GCA_964446635.1 uncultured Anaerolineae bacterium | reverse complement strand
TGTGCCCCTATTCTACCATAGATCAACCCTGTTTGAAAAGTGCGGAATACAAGCCTAATACTGAACAGGAGGATGCTTTGGCAAACGTGACAATCGTAGGGGCTGGCTTTATGGGGACAGCCATCGCCTATCCGTTGACGGATAACGGCCACGCGGTGCGGCTGGTAGGCACCCATCTGGATGGCGAACTCATCAAGAGCTGCCTCGAATGGCGTTATCACCCACGGCTCAAGCGAGAGCTTCCTGCCGGAGTGCACCCCTACTACGTAGACGAGATGGCCCAGGCGTTGGATGGCGTAGACGTCATCGTCAGCGGCGTGAACTCTTCGGGCGTGCATTGGATCGGCCGGGCAATCGGGCCTTACCTGCGGCCGGGCCAATTGATCATCACCATGACCAAAGGACTGGAGGCCACAGAGAGCGGCGACCTCCTCGGTCACCCTGTTCGTCTGCCGTTGGATGCGTTTTTTCACAACGGCGCCTACATTCCCTGGCTTGACTTGTTCGAGGCATAGAGTATAATTTGCAGCAAACACATACAGGAGGATAACATATATGAAAGCGCACGAGGTTGATTACCAGGTTTTTGGCGACGACCTCCAGTTTGTGGAGATCGAACTGGACCCCGGCGAGACGGTGATCGCAGAGGCCGGGGTGATGATGTACATGGAGGACGGCATCGGCTTTGAGACTAAGATGGGGGATGGCTCCAAGCCGGGGGCGGGCTTCATGGACAAGCTGGTAAGTGCTGGGAAGCGGGCCATCACCGGCGAGTCGTTGTTCATAACTCACTTCACCAACGCCGCGCGCCAGGGCAAGCGGCACGTGGCCTTCGGAGCGCCCTATCCAGGCAAAATCATTGCCATTGACCTGGACGACGCGAACGGCGAGTTGATCTGCCAGAAGGACTCCTTCCTATGCGCGGCGATGGGTACGGAGTTGAGCATTGCCTTCAACAAAAAGCTGGGGGCCGGGCTCTTCGGCGGTGAAGGCTTCATTCTGCAACGGCTCTGTGGTGATGGGATGGTTTTCATCCACGCTGGCGGCACCATCGTAGAGAAGCGCCTCAACAATGAGAAAATCATGGTAGATACCGGATGCATCGTTGCCTTCGAGAATACTATCAACTACGACATCCAGCGGGCCGGCAACCTGAAGTCCATGATCTTCGGTGGTGAGGGATTGTTCCTGGCGACGTTGCAGGGGACCGGCCGCGTCTGGCTGCAATCGCTGCCATTCTCCCGCCTGGCCGACCGCATCCTGGAATTCGCGCCCACGGCGGGTGGGAAGAGTATGGATGAGGGTTCGATCATAGGTGGGGCGATCAAGTTCTTGCAGCAGTAGCAAATCCTAGGGCCGGATAGATATTGGGAAGGGCCTCCGAGAGCATTCAAAGCCTCGGAGGCCCTTGGCTACCGCTTACTGTGGGGAGGTTGAGTAATGCAGGAGACGTTGCGATGAAGCGCGGTGCGGGAGGGTGGGCGAACGTTGACTTCGAGCCCCTCGGTCGGCGGTTGCGAGTTGACCGGGGTATCTCCATTTTGACCGCTGCTCAGCAGGCCGGGGTGGGCCTGGTTTCCATCTGCGGAGGAAAGGGCACCTGCGGCCGCTGCAAGATGCAGGTTCTCGAAGGCCAGCTTTCGCCGTTGAGCGAAACGGAGGGGAAAAAGCTCACCCCAGATGAGATAGCGAGGGGCTATCGCCTGGCCTGCCAGGCCGAGGTGCTGAGTGACCTCAAGGTCCACATCCCACCCCAATCGCTGATCGCCGCCCAACGCACCCAGGTGCAAGGGCAAGAGCTGACAGTGCCCGTCGTCCCCGTGGTGGTGGGCTGCGACTTTCGACTCTCCCCACCCACCCTGGAGGACATCCGCTCCGACGTGGATCGGGTGCGGGATCATTTGGGGCTGCTTGGCCTAAGCGATCTGACCATAGACTTCGCGGTGCTACGCCAACTGTCCACCCAGTTGAGGGAGTGGGATTGGGCAGGCACGGTCGGCTTGCGAGGTCAAGAGGTGGTTAGCTTCGGCCCCCTGGGACGCAAGCTCCTCGGCCTGGCTGTTGACCTGGGGACGACCAAGCTGGCTGGCTATCTGGCAGACCTGGAGACGGGCCGAACCCTGGCCATGGCCGGAGCCATGAATCCCCAGATCGCCTACGGCGAGGACGTGATGGCCCGCATCGCCTACGCCATGGAAGGGGAGGAACAGGCTGTTACTTTGCGTGAAGCGGCCGTTGGGGCGGTGAACGATCTGGCCCAAAACCTCTGCACCCAGAGCGGCCATCTTCCAGAGGAGATAGTGGAAGCCGTGGTAGTGGGCAACACCGCCATGCACCACCTCTTCCTCGGCCTGCCCGTGAGCCAACTGGGCCTGGCCCCTTATCTGCCGGCGGTCAGCGCCGCCTTGAATGTGAAAGCGAGGGAGGTGGGGCTGGAGATGGCCGCCGGCGGCTACGTCCACCTGCTGCCAATTATCGCCGGCTTCGTTGGGGCCGATCACGTGGCCATGATTCTTTCCACGCAGATCGGCGAGTCAGAGGGGAGAGTGCTGGGCCTAGACATCGGCACCAACACCGAGGTGGTCCTGAGAGCCAATGGCCGGCTCATCGCTTGCTCCACCGCCTCAGGGCCGGCCTTCGAAGGAGCGCATATCAAGGATGGCATGCGGGCCGCCGAGGGGGCTATCGAGCGATTGAGCATCACCGCCTCTGGCGTGGAATACCAGACCATCGGTGACACCCCACCAGTGGGGCTGTGTGGCTCAGGGGTCTTGGATGCTGTGGCCCAACTGCGCCAGTTAGGAGTTTTGGACGAACGGGGAAACATGGGCCATCATCCCCGCGTGCGACGCACAGAGCGTGGCCCGGAGTTTGTCCTGGTGGCGGCAAAGGAGAGTGGAAACGAACGTGAAGTGGTCATCACCCGGGGCGACGTAGGCGAGATTCAACTGGCCAAGGGGGCCATTCGGGCGGGCATCAACATCCTTCTGGACGAAGCCAGCTTATCCCAGCAGGACATTGATGAAGTCATCATAGCAGGCGCCTTCGGCACCTACATTGACGTGTCCAGCGCCATCGTTATCGGCATGTTCCCGCCCCTTCCTTTGGGGTGCTTCAACCAGGTGGGCAACGCTGCGGGCATGGGGGCCAAGCTGGCTCTCGTCTCCCAGGAGCAGCGGGCCAAAGCTGCGGAGATCGCTCACCAAGTAGAGTACATCGAGCTGACGAACGATCGCCGCTTCGTGGACGAGTTCGCCAGAGCGATGTATCTCAAGTAGACTCAGTAATCAGTAAATTGATCACTGGGCACCGAGCACTGATTACTGACCAATCAGGTGACAGGTGTCATTGATGAGTGCTGCCGTGAAGACCCCATTCTGGTAATCGAACACGTTGATGCAGGCATTGTCCTGCCGGATGCGCCAGAAGTGGGAATTGCCCAGGCCGAGCATGGCACAAACCAGGACTTTGTTCACCACCTGATGGGCTACTAACAGAACGACCTGACCCTCGTGGCGGGTGGCGACTTGCTTCAGAGCGGCCAGGCCTCGGAGGCGCACCTGGCGCAGGCTCTCCCCGCTGGGGAATCTGACCAGGTGGGGTTTCTCCAGCCAACGCCGATAGAGGTCGGGATAGACCTTGGCGACCTCGGCAGGCGAGAGCCCCTGCCAGTCGCCGTAGTTGATGTCAATGATGCCTGGGAGGGGCTGGATCGGCAGGCCCAGTTGCTGAGCCGTCGGCCGGGCCGTTTCTACCGCCCGCTTCAAGGGGCTGGAGTAGACGGCAACAATGGGCAGGTCGGCGAGCCGCTCTGCCAGAGCATGGGCTTGAGCCAGCCCCGTTTCGTCCAGCGGCAGGTCAACCCGGCCACGGAAGCGTTCGCCGGTTCCGATGTTCCACGCCGTTTGACCATGGCGCACCAAGATGATTCGGGTCATTGATGGTGTGACGAAGCCCTGGCTGCCCTGGAGGGTAGGGCAGGACGTGAGGCCGAAGAAGAACGGGCCTGGGTTGAGGTCTATTGGGAGAAAAAAATATGATTCTTGAATAACAAAGGTAGGTAGCTTCGGCAGCATTGCAGGGGATAGTTAACGGTTGCGGTGATCGTTTGCGGGTTGTTCATGTGACTGGTCATTGTACTGGTAGCGGTGATCACGCCGGTATAAAGGCCATAGCCTGGCAAGCTGTCTTTATCTATGGAGACCGTTACTGAAGATGGCGTGTAGCCCTCACAGTAACTGATGGAAAGCCAGGGAGCTGTCGCTGTAACGCTCCACATGGAACAGCTTGTATTCGGATTGGTGATCTTCCGCGACGGGGGATTACTATCATCACAGACGAGGAAGTAAAAGGGATCATCGTATTCTACTTCAAGGTAGTGAGGCGTTGCCCTCACAGCGGCGCTGGCATCAATGCGTCCATGGCCGAAGTATTCATCCCAACCGGGCTCGCCCAGGTCAACGGCTGTGGACTCAATGATGCTCTCTACCGCGTCGGGCATCAGACTAGGGTTAACCGACCAGACAAGTGCCGCCAAGCCCGATACATGGGCAGCAGCCAAGCCAGTACTGCTCCACCACCCAAGCCCTCCCGGCCAAAAGCTGAAGATATCCACGCCGGGTGCAGCAACATCTACTTTATCATTGTAAGTTGAGAAGTTGGGGTGCCCATCGTCACGGTCTATGGCAGCAACGGAAACAACATGGTCTGATGCTGCAGGATACTGATATTCATCTGGGGGAATCGGATCATTGGGATTGGGGTCGCCCGAACCAGCAACGATAAGAACACCCTTGGCGTGAGCATCGTTTATTGCGGCCCGCAGCGGCTGGGGGTCAATGTAGCTGTAAAGTGACCAGCTTAAGTTGATGATGTTTGCCCCGTTCTTAGCGGCATACCTGATCCCACCTGCTGTGTCCCAATGGTACGTCTCACCATTTTGATTCATTACTTTGACCGGCATGATCTCACTCCCCCAGGAAACGCCGGCCATGAGCACGCCGTTGTCGGCCTCTGCCGCTGCGATGCCAGCCACAAAGGTCCCGTGCCCATAATCATCCTGGGGTTCGCCCTTCAGATTGACAAAATCCCAACCGTGTACATCGTCTACATAGCCATTCCCATCGTCATCAACCTCATTACCCGGTATCTCGCCGGGGTTGGTCCATATCTTATCCTTTAACTCAGGATGATCAAGATCAACGCCCGAGTCAACAAACGCGATGACTACTTTCTCACTGCCAGTGGTGATGTCCCAGGCACCGAAAGCCTCAATCTTGGGCAGATTCCACTGCCAAGGCAAGTACGGATCATTGGGAAAGATCTCCGGAGCGCGAAAACTGTAATGAGGCTTAGTCGCGATAGGGTCTGCGACCTTGATGAGGCAGTTTGGTTCGGCGTATTCCACCAAGGGGCGGCGCTTTAGCTCCTCCATCTTCTCTAGTTCCTGGCCCTTGGGGACGGAGAGCAGCATGAAGCCGAGGTCGTCCATCTCGTCCAGGATACCCAGGTCCTCGACGAGGAACAAGGACTGGATACTAGCTTGCGGAATGTCCTCTCTGAATTTGACAATGATCTCGCCGGCCTTGAACCCCATCCCGCCACAGGCTGGGTCGGTTGTCGTCGGCTTTGGCTCTTCGGCGAAGGAAAGGCAGGGGAGGAAGAAGAAAAGGGCCACCGCGAGAAGATACAAGACCCTTCTGCTCATGGGAACGCTCCTCGAAACTTGCAGCTCATTTGACCCCGGTTATCTGCCGGCAAAAACGCCAGCCCATGGCACTTATGAGTCACTCTTTTTTTCTTCGTTTTGCTCCCCTTTACCTTTTTCTTCGTCTGCCCCTGATACAGCGCTGCGGAACTCGCGGATCGCTCCACCCATAGCGCCACCGATCTCGCGGAGGCGGCTGGCTCCAAAGAGCAAAATGACGATCAGAAAGATAATCAGCAGCTCACCCGGCCCTAATCTTGGAAGCATATCTCCCTCCTTTAAGCAATTTCCCTTGTGTTAATTATAACACGATATTGATAACAAGACAAATCAGCTTGCGCAAATCGGCCATCGGTGATAAACTATGGGCAGGACTAGGGAGGAGGTTCCTATGACTGCTCAGGCACTCTACCGTAAGTGGCGCCCTCAGACTTTCGATGAGGTGGTCGGGCAGGGACATGTGACGCATACTCTCCAGAACGCCCTACCGAGTGGGCGCATCAGTCATGCTTACCTATTCACTGGACCTCGGGGCACGGGCAAGACCTCGATGGGGCGCCTTCTGGCCAAAGCAGTCAATTGTTTGTCCACCGAGGATAACAAGCCCTGTAACCAGTGTCACATCTGTCAGGCCATCAACGAGGGCCGCCTGCTGGACCTCATTGAGATAGATGCCGCATCGAACCGGGGCATTGATGAGATGCGGGGCATCCGGGAGAAAGTGGGCTTTCGCCCTAACGAGGCCCGCTACAAGGTCTACATCCTCGATGAGGCCCACATGCTAACCGAGCCGGCCTTTAATGCGCTGCTGAAGACGCTGGAAGAACCACCTCCCCACGTGATCTTCGTTCTGGTCACCACCGAGCCCCACAAGATCCCATCCACTATCCTCTCCCGTTGTCAGCGCTTCGACTTTCGGCGTATTCCCCTCCAGGACATGATCGGCCACCTAAAATACGTTGCTGAGCAAGAGGGCCTGACCGTTGAGCCAGTGGCACTGGAGCTCATCGCCCGCAGCGCCACGGGAAGCTTGCGCGATGCGGAGAGCCTCTTGGATCAACTGATGTCCTACGGTGGTGAGAAGATCACCCTGGCCCAGGTGCAGTCGGTGCTAGGCACCGTCCCCTCTCAGGCAGTGGGGGAATTGGTGAATCAACTGGTAGCCCGCAACGTGGGCAAGGGCCTTGACGTTATCAATCGGGTTATCGGTGATGGGGTTGATCCTCGCCAGTTTAATCGCCAGGTGGTGGAGTACTGGCGTGAATTGCTCCTCATCAAAGTCGGCGAGGACTCGAGCCTGGTGCACGTCACGCCCGAAGTTCTGCAGGAGATGAAGGGCCAGGCGGCACAGTTCTCGACCAGGGGACTGGTCAAGGTCGTCAAGCTTTTTAACCAGGCTGGCCTCGATCTCAAGGCCAGTGCCCAGTCGCAGTTGCCCCTGGAACTGGCCTTTGTAGAGGCCACCATGGGTGAGGAAGAGGAAGCCACTCCGTCGGCGCCTCAATCCAGTTCTGGAGCCGTTCCCAAGCCCTCCGCAGGAGCAAAGGGGGCTTCTACTCCTCGATCGTCTCCAACGGGTGAATCGGCTAAGACTGTCAGAGAGAAGGCCACGGGGGAGCCAAGGACTACCTCAACAGGGCTGGAGTTGACCCTGGATACCGTCAATAGCCAATGGGGTCGAATCCTTGACCAGGTGAAGCTCGAAAACCGTTCCGTCGAGGCCCTGCTCAAATCTTGTGAGCCCCTGGGTGTGGAGGGTCAGGAGGTCGTGCTTGGCTTTTACTATCCTTTTCACAAAGAGAAGATCGAGGAGCTCCAGAACAAGGCCCTGGTAGAGAGTGCCGTTAGTCGGGTGGTGGAGCGTTCGTGTCGCATCCGTTGTGTGCTCTCGCCTGAGGGCAAGCAACGAACACCGTCGGTCCGGGAACCCGTCAAGAGGCCACAGAAAGGCACTGGCGAAAAGCCGGAAACGCTCAAGGACAAATATTCCTCCATCGCCGATGATCCCCTCGTACAGGAGGCAGTGAGCAAATATGGAGCTCAGGTCGTGGATGTGCAGTGAGACCTGACAGGTTTCTCAAAACCTGTCAGGTCTGAGACGGCAAGGAGGTAGAAAGTGAGTAAGCGAAGAAAAGGGTTTCAGCCCAGAGGCGGGCAGATGGACATGATGCGGCAGGTGCAGAAGCTCCAGGAGGAGATGCTCAAGACCCAAGAATCTTTGAGCGAGGAGACGATCACTGTGACCGCCGGGGGCGGGGCCATTACCGTGGTGATGACGGGCCAGCAGAGGGTACAGTCCATCTCCATCGCCCCTGAGGTGGTGGATCCCGATGACGTGGAGATGCTGGAGGATCTGGTCACGGCGGCGGTGAACGAAGCCCTGCAGAAGTCCCAGGAGTTAGTCGCTGAACGGCTGGGCGCCTTAACCGGTGAGGTGCGCATCCCCGGGTTGATGTGAAATTCGTACACTCGTACATTCGTGATGAAGGAGTAGTTGGATATGCAGATCGCCCCTGAGCCTGTGGCCAGGCTTATCGAGGAACTCAAGCGGTTACCGGGCATTGGGCCCAAGACGGCTTCGCGCCTGACCTTTTTCTTGCTCAGAGCCCCTGCTGAGCAGGCGGTGTCCCTGGCTGAAGCCTTGCGCCAGTTGAGGGAGCGTATCACATTTTGCTCTACTTGCTTCAATATCACCGAGGAGAGTCCCTGCCCCGTCTGCCGGGATGAAGGGCGCGATCGTTCGATCATTTGCGTGGTGGAAGAGCCCCTGGACGTGCTGGCCATCGAGCGGACGCGAGAGTACAAAGGGCTCTACCACGTGCTGCACGGCGCCATCTCGCCAATGGATGGCATTGGCCCCGAAGACCTGAAAATACGCGAGTTGATCAACCGTCTGGGGGACGGGTCTGTCGCAGAGGTGATTCTGGCCACCAATCCCAGCCTGGAGGGCGAAGCCACGGCCATGTATCTGCACCGCCAGTTGGTGTCCCTGGGTGTGCGCGTTACCCGCCTGGCACGAGGGCTGCCGGTAGGTGGGGATTTGGAGTACGCCGACGAGATAACCTTAACCCGGGCTTTGGAGGGACGACGGGAGATGTGAAAGAAGAAATGCCCATCTCGAACTGAGATGGGCATTACCTCACCTGATCTTGAGGGGTGAGCGATGGGATTCGAACCCACGGTCTCCTGGGCCACAACCAGGTGCCTTTAACCACTAGGCTACGCTCACCACAGTTTGTTTTGATTTTACCACAAAAAGCCGAATCGAGCAAATGAAATGAAAGCGCAGAGGCAGAGTATCAGCCTGGCGAGCTTGCTTCAAAAGGTGCCAGACACCCTCTCCCAGGATGGCAGGGAGTTAATCGAGAGGGCCTACAAGCTGGCTGAGGTCGCTCATTCCGACCAAAAGCGCGCCTCAGGCGAGCCCTATATCCAGCACTCCCTGGCTGTGGCCCAAACCCTGACCGATTTGCGACTCGACTCGGCCACCATTGCGGCGGGTCTCCTTCACGACGTGGTGGAGGATTCCATTATCAGCGTGGAGGATCTGCGGCAGGACTTCGGCGATGAGGTGGCCAGTCTGGTTGACGGGGTGACAAAACTGGGCCAGATAGACAAAATGAGCCAGATGACGCGCAGGGATTTGCGGGACGAGGAGGCCGAGAGTCTGCGCAAGATGTTCCTGGCCATGGTGGATGATGTGCGCGTGGTGTTGATTAAGCTGGCTGATCGCGTGCACAACATGCGCACTCTGGGGGCTCTCTCCGAGGAACGGCAGCGGCGCATTGCCGAAGAGACCCTGGAGATCTTCGCCCCTCTGGCCAATCGCCTTGGCATCTGGCAGATCAAGTGGGAATTGGAGGATCTGGGTTTTCGTTACCTGGATCCTGAAAAGTATCAGGAGATCGCAGCCCGGCTCGATGAACGGACACCGGCCCGTGAGCGACGCATCGCCCACATCACTAGGATCTTGAAGAAGCGGCTTAAGGAAGAAGGGATAGAAGCCGAGATTACCGGGCGGCCCAAGCACATTTATTCCATCTATACGAAGATGAACCGCAAGGGCCTGCCCTTTGAACAGATCCACGACGTGCGGGGTGTACGCATCATCGTGAGTACAATTAGGGATTGCTATGCCGTGCTGGGAATCGTGCACAGCCTATGGCGCCCTATCCCCGGCGAGTTCGACGACTTCATTGCCACTCCCAAGGACAACATGTACCAATCCCTCCACACTGCCGTCGTTGGACCCGATGGCAAGACGTTAGAGGTTCAGATCCGCACCCAGGAGATGCACCGTATAGCCGAGCTGGGCATCGCTGCTCACTGGCGTTACAAAGAACATGCCAAGCGCGATGCCGCCTTTGAAGCCAAGATCGCCTGGCTGCGCTCACTGATGGATTGGCGGCAGGACGTAACCGATGCCTCGGAGTTCATTGACTCGCTCAAAACCGACGTCTTCCAGGATCGTGTCTATGCCTTCACTCCCAGAGGCGACATCGTTGATCTGCCGGCTGGTTCCACCCCCATAGACTTCGCCTATCAAATCCATACCGATATCGGCCATCGCTGCCGGGGGGCCAAGGTGAACGGCCGCCTCGTCTCTTTGGACTATCAGCTCAAGACGGGTGATCAGGTGGAGATTATGGCCGCCAAACGCGGCGGGCCCAGCCGCGATTGGCTCAACTCCCATCTCGGTTACATCAAGACCTCCAGAGCGCGACAGAAGATCCGTCAATGGTTCAGACGACAGGATCGAGCAGAAACCGTAACTCAGGGGCGGGACATCCTGGAGAAGGAACTAAGACGCCTGGGACTCGATCAAAAGAGATACGAAGAGATAGCCACGCTCTTTAAGTTCGACAAGGTCGAAGACCTCCTGGCGGCTATCGGCTATGGTGACGTCAACGCCCAACAGATAGCCGCTAAGCTATTACAGGTTGAGAGGGAAGAGGAGGGGACTGAGCTGCCAGAAACGGCCCCACCGCCTCCAGTGGTTTCCGGGGTTACGGTCAGGGGGGTGGGCGATTTGCTCACCAGACTAGCTGGCTGCTGTCACCCTCTGCCTGGCGACCCGGTGGTGGGGTATGTTACTCGGGGGCGGGGTATCACCATTCACCGTCAGGATTGCCGCAGCATCCTCTACCTTGAGGACAGGGAACGTCTCATTGAGGTGGACTGGGGGCAGGACTTAAAGCAGGTGTTCCCAGTAATGATCCAGGTTTTAGCCTATGACCGTACCGGGCTGATGCGGGATATCACCGAGATCACGGCTGGCGAGAGGATAAACATAGTTTCCGCCAACGCAGCCACCCACCCCAAAGATCACACCGCCGTCATCACGGCCACCATCGAGATCAGCAGCATTGTCCAGTTGAGCCGCGTCCTGGCCAAGATTGAGCGACTGCCCAATGTCTTCGAGGCCCGGCGCAAGGCAAATTAAAAGACCTGACAGGTTTTCAAAACCTGTCAGGTCTTTTTTACATCAGCTTCCTGCCTCGGTATCAAGAGGCACTTTTTCCACAGACCAATAACGCTGTACTGCTTCTGACTGCCGCTGTTCCGCGAGCCAGTCCTCGAAGGCTTGAGATTTTCGTTGCTCCAAGATCTGGGGGGCTAGCTCCCGCTCCTCATGTCCCAAGACCTGGATAACGTGAAGGCCGATAGTATTCGAGATCGGCTCGCTGATTTCCCCCACTGGTAGGCTGAAGGCCGCCTCTTCCAGCTCGGCTGTTTGATCTCCCTTCGGGAACCAATCCATGTCACCGCCTTTGTCCTTGTTGCTGGTGTCCTGGGAGAAGTTCTGAGCCAGGAAGGCAAAGGAGTCCTCGCTTTCTCTCAATTGGGTTAGGAGCTTCTGGGCTTCCTCTTCCTTTGCTCTGGCCTTGGCCACCTCGGCCTCGATGAGGACATCCAGGGCAGACAGGGCAGTGTTATCATCAACGCCCTCCTTCAAGAGGGTCAGGAGAGCCTGGGCTTCTTCCTCGGTCTCTACCAGGATGTGACTGGCCCATACCTGGGGTTCTGGCTCCTCCGACGTTTCGTGAACAGAGATGACATGCCACCCGAACTGGGTCTCCACTGGCCCGCCGATCTCGCCCGCCGGGGTGTTGAAGGCCAGCTCCTCAAACTCCGGCACCATCTGGTCCTTGGAGAACCACCCCAGGTCGCCGCCTTTGTCCTTGTTGCTGGTGTCCAGGGAGAAGTTCTGAGACAGGAAGGCAAAGGGGTCCTCGCTTTCTCTCAATCGGGTTAGGAGCTCCTGGGGATCTTTCTCGGCTCTGATCTCCTCCTCGGTCTTGACTTCCCCCTCCACGGCCAGAAGGAGACGCAGAGCATCCAAGGCACTCGCCTCATCCGCGGTTTCATCGAGCAGGGTCATGATGGCCTCTGCTTTCTCCTCGTTCTCCACCTGTATCTGGCGGGCGTGTACCTGATCGGCGATGGTGGGCAGGTCCTGACCCATTGCCTCCTCCAGCTTTTGCCTCAAAAGCATGATCTCGAAGATACGGCGAAAATCCTTTGCGGAGAAGCCGGCCCGTTCGCGCAGCGCTTCCAAGGTAGTATTGTACATCTCTTGGAATCTGGCCAACGTCATCGGCGCTACGGTAGGGGTGGGCGTGATGGTCACAGTCGTGGTGATGGGTGTGGGGGTGGGGGTGGGAGGATTCCTTTCGTAGCCGAATTGGGTCTCTATCTCCAGTTGCACATCCTCAGGTGTGACCACAATTCCTCGCCTGGCTGCCTCCTGGCGGATCGACTCGTCGTCAATCATGTCATCCAGTGCTTGTTGGCCCAGTGTTTGCAAGTCGATGATCTGATTCTGCAGTTGTTCAATGTTTTGCTGGTAGTACTGGGACATAAACTGGGTGTTCTCGTCGTTCGGATCCAGGCGAGCCAACTGCTCCTGCAACAAGGCCAACTGATTCTTGAGGTTAGAGCGATAGTAACGCACCGTTTTCTGATAGGCATCCGTACGGATAGGCACGTCGCCCACGACTGCCACAGGTTCGGCCGGCTTAGCCATATATTCCTGATACAAACCAAAGGCTAGCAAAACCACTATCACCAAGCCAACAGCGGCTACAGCGATGAGGATCATCTGTCGTTGTCGTTGGACTTTCTTGCTCAGCCGTATTTCTTTTTTCGTCAATTCCTTGGTCTTTTTCTTCTTCTTAGCCATCCTTCTCCTCACTGCATGACATCGAAAAGAACTAAACAAAGGGCATAGGAGTGCGCTGTCCTATGCCCTGTCAATTACTCTTGCCCAATGCTCTAGCCGTAGCGCCGAAGGTGTTCAGCAGCATAGGGCAGAAGGGCCAACTGTCTGGCCCGCTTGATCGCCACGGCTAAACGCCGCTGATGCTTAGCGCAAGTTCCCGTTCTGCGGCGGGGTGTGATCTTGCCCCGATCGGTGATAAAACGGCGCAGAAGGTCAGGTCGCTTGTAATCTATGATATCAATCTTGTCTACGCAAAAGGAGCATACCTTGCGACGAGGGATGTATCTCTGACGACGGCCTTCCTGACCCCGACTATCCCATGTCCTCTCTTCGTCGTTACTAAAGTCTGCGTTTGACAAAGCCACCTCCCAAGTATGATTTGATCTTCGTGAAAGCAAGCCAACGGCTGACAATTAGAAGGGAAACTCGTTGCTTTCCAACTCAGCCTCGCCTGCTAGTGACTCTTCAGCAGCCTCGGGGCCTCTTCGCTCGCCCAATATGATCATCTCACTGGCGACCAATTCGGTGCGGTAGTGCTTCTTCCCGTCCTGATCCTCCCAACCGCGGGTCTGCAGGCGGCCTTCAACATAGAGCTGCTGGCCTTTGGTTAGATACTGTTTGCATATTTCGGCCAGGTTGCCCCAGGCTACGACGTTGAACCACTCGGTGTCCTCGCGGCGCTCCCCTTCGGCGTTGACCCAACTGCGGTTCGTGACAACGCTGAAAGAGGTCACCGGCTTACCACTCGGCGTATAGCGCATCTCTGGGTTTCGCCCCATCCTGCCTATGATCATCACCTTGTTCAAACCCCTGGACATCTTCTAACCCTTTCCTCAATTTGGGAGAAACCAGGTTTTTTTCTCTACTTGCGTGAACAGACTGTTGTTCTTGGGCTCTCGGCAGTGCGAGAAGTCACATTCTTCAGCCAAAAACCTGGTTTCTGAACTTCTTTTAGTCCTCGCCTCGCACTAGTAAATAACGGATAACTTCTTCGGTGAGTTTCAAGCTCCGCTCCAGTTCGTTGATGGACTGGGGATCCAGTTGAACGTGCATCAGCACATAGTATCCTTCCCTCTGCTTCCGGATCGGATAAGCCAGGCGGCGCCTGCCCCAGCGATTCACATTAGTGATTTGGCCGCCGCCACCCGTGATGAACTGACTAACCTTCTCCACAACACCCGTCATACCCTCATCTTCGACATCGGGATGAACGATGAAGGTAAACTCATAATTGTGCATGTCGGCGATGATTCTCCTTTCTTTTCTTCCCCTACCCTCACTTGACAACGGGCATTACTATAGCACAAAGCTGCGATTTTGGCAAATATCTAAGCGCTGAATCTGAAATGGATGACGTCACCGTCTTGCACTGCGTACTCTTTGCCCTCCAAGCGCAAGAGACCTTTTTGTTTAGCTGTAGCGAAGGAGCCACTAGCCATTAGATCCTCGTAGGAGACAATCTCGGCGCGGATGAAGCCTCGTTCCATGTCGCTGTGAACCTTGCCAGCAGCCTGGGGAGCCAAGGTCCCCCTTAGAAGTGTCCAGGCTCGCACCTCTTTTCCCCCGGTCGTAGTGAAGAAAGTGATCAGACTCAGCAGACGATAGCCGGCCTTCACTAGCTTTTCCAGACCGGATTCTTCCAAGCCAGTCTCCGCACGGTAGGCCACCGCTTCCTCAGTATCCCACTCAGCCAATTCCATCTCCAGTTGAGCACAGATAGAGATCACTTCTGCGCCTCCGGCGGCCGCCACCTCGGCCACTGCCGACACCAGCTCCCCCCCGTCGGGCAGGTCCTCCTCCGCTATGTTGGCCACGCAGAGCCGGGGCTTGTCGGTCAAAAGGTTTAACTCCCCCAGTATCTCTGCCTCTTTCTCCATCACTGTTAAATCGCCCACCTTTTTTCCCGCCTCCAGGTGATGGCGCAGCTTCTCTAGGAAAGCCAGTTCGGCAGCGTAATCCTTGGGTCGTCCCTTGGCCGCCGAGCGAACTTTCTCCAATCGCCGCTCCACAGTGGCCAGATCGGCCAGAAGGAGCTCCAAGTCTACGACCGCGATATCGTCCCCGGGGTCGAGTTCAGCCGTAACGTGGGGAATCTGGGCATCGCGGAAGCAGCGCACCACCATGGCTATGGCGTCCACGTTGCGAATATGGCCCAGGAATTGGTTGCCCAACCCCTCGCCTCGGCTGGCGCCTTTCACCAGTCCGGCGATGTCCACGAACTCGATGGTCGTGGGGACGACTCGTTCAGGGTTCACCATAGCGGCGATGTCCCACAGTCGTTGATCGGGCACCTCCGCCACGCCTACGTTGCGGTCTATGGTGGTAAAGGGATAGTTGGCCACAGCGGCGTTAGACCGGGTCAAGGCGTTGAAAAGGGTTGACTTGCCTACGTTGGGCAGCCCAACGATACCGATTTGCAGACTCATTCTCTGGCCCCCTTTCGATGATCAATTTGGAGTGCAGGCGCAAGCCTGCGGGGGCGGACTTGCGTCCACACTCCAGCGCTTTTTCCCACTTACTGATTATAGCACTGAATGTCCCCCGCCGCAACAATGATCAAACGCGGGCTTGCGCAGCAAATCGAATTTGTGGGGCAACCTACCTCAAAACCGGGTAGAAGCCCAATCATATTGGGCGGCTCTGGCGCAAAGACGGCCAATGCGATTGGCCTGCTACCCCATGATAATGAACCGCTGCGCAAGCCCAACGCGGAGGTGCAGGATTTACGGATTCCTCCTCAGTCCAATCACCCGATCCGTTAATCCCTTCGACAGGCTCAGGGCGTCGCCTGCCAATCCGCTGTTCTTCCTGACGCTTGACAAGCGCGGGGTTTGCTCTATACTTAAGCCTGGAGAAGGGAGCTTGGGTTTGAAGTGGCAATTCATAGCTGAGGCAAAGCGGATACTGGAGCAAGAGCTGGGGACGATCTACAAGGATTGGGGAGGCAAGCTGCCCATCGCCCTGGCGTACCCCAACACCTACCAGGTGGGCATGTCCAACCTGGGCCTGCAGACCGTCTACCGCCTGTTCAACCAGCAGGCCGACGTGGTCTGCGAGCGGGTTTTCTATAGGCCGAGAGCAGAGAGCAGGCCACTGATTTCCCTGGAATCGCAGCGGGACGTCAAGGATTTTGCCGTCCTGGCCTTCTCCATCTCCTTCGAGATGGACTATTTCAACGTGGTGGCAATGCTGCGCCAAGCCGATATCCCTCCGCTGGCCGAAGAGCGCGATGAGGACTATCCCTTGCTTCTGGCCGGCGGCCCCGCTGTAACCGCCAATCCCCAACCCCTGGCTGCTATCTTCGATGCCTTTGCCATCGGCGAGGGGGAGGTCATCGTCCCTCCTCTGATTGAGACTTTGCAGGCTGGCCTCGGCGAAAGCCGAGATGAACTCCTCTCAGCATTAACTCGCGTCCCTGGCATCTACGTCCCTATCCAATATCCAATATCCAATATCCAACCCGTACAACGTCAATGGGCGCCCGACCTCAACACCCACCCCACCACCTCCGTCGTCCTCACCCCCGACACGGAGTTCGGCGACATGTACTTGATAGAGATTGCCCGCGGCTGTGGGCGGGGCTGCCGCTTCTGCCTGGCGGGTTACACCTATCGTCCCGTGCGAGAACGGGGACTGGCCGCCCTGCTGGAGCAAGCTGAAGAGGGATTGCGCTATCGCGACAAGATTGGCCTGGTGAGCGCCGCCGTCTCCGACTATTCGCGCCTTGAAGAGCTGGCCGCAGGCCTGCGGGAGATGGGAGCCAAGCTCTCCGTCTCCTCTCTGCGGGTTGACCCACTGCCTGAGGCCCTGGTGCGCGCCCTGGCTGAGAGCGGAGACCGCACCCTGACCATCGCCCCCGAGGCCGGATCTCAACGCCTGCGCACTCTGATCAACAAGAACGTGTCCGAAGATGACTTGATGCGGGCTGCGGAGTTGGCGGCCCGTTACGATTTCGCGCAGCTCAAGCTCTATTTCATGCTCGGCCTACCTACTGAGACCGACGACGATGTCCAGGCTCTCATTGACCTGGTACTGGCTGTTCGGGAGCGCTTTCCGCGCCGCATCACGGCGAACATCACCCCCTTCGTGCCCAAGGCCCACACTCCCTTCCAGTGGGTAGCCATGGCTCCGGTTGAGAGCCTGGAACAGGGGTTGACCCGCGTCGGGCAGGCCCTGCGACCCAAAGGGATTGCGGTCAAAGCCGAGAGCCCGGCCTGGGCAGCGGTGCAGGGCGTCTTATCGCGGGGCGATAGCCGGGTAGGTGAGGCTCTGGTCAGGGTGAAGAGGAGGTCGCTGACAGCTTGGCAGCGCGCTCTACGGGAATGTCAGCTCGACGCTGACGAATATCTGGGAGAGCGCTCATTGGACGAGCCCTTACCCTGGTCTGTGGTGGACAGCGGCGTCAGCCAGGATTACCTATGGCGGGAGATGAGCCGAGGATTAAAAATCCCCGTCTGAATTTGAGAAGCGCCCTCAGGCGCTAGACCGAGGCCCTGAGGGGCCTTCTCAGCTTCAGACGGCGAATTCCATTCGGCGGTCTAAGAGTCTTCTCACGGTATTGTTCTATAAATTTTTAAGTAAGGACAGAGCGATTTGTGCTCCGACAACAAATCAATGATCTTGTTTACTACCGTTTTGCGAATTTGGCCTCCCACGATGGGGCCTTCCACGGCGTGTTCACGCGGCTGGGTGGGGTGAGCCATTCCCCTTATGATTCCCTCAACGTGGGCCACTTCATCGGCGACGACCGCGAAGCAGTCGAAGCCAACCACGACCTCATCTGCCAGGCCCTGGACATCGCTCGAGGGGACATCACCGCCGCCCAACAAGTCCACGGGAGCCAGGTGACCCTGGTGGGGCCTGGGGATCGCGGCCGAGTGATGCCTGTCACCGACGCTTTGATCACCGATGCTCCCGGCGTGGCCCTCCTGCTCCGCTTTGCCGATTGCCTGCCCGTTCTGCTCTACGATCCCGTCCACCAGGCCCTTGGCCTGGTCCACGCCGGCTGGAGGGGCACCATTGCGGGGATTGCTGCCAGGACGATCTCGGCCATGATGGAAGCCTACGGCAGCCGCCCCGCCGACATCATAGCTGGCCTCGGCCCGTGCATCGGCCCCTGTTGCTACCAGGTCGGGACCGAAGTGATCGAACTGGTGAAGGCAAATCTCAACCACTGGCAGGGGCTCATTTGGCCCCAAGGGGATAGCTCCTTTCACTTTGACCTCCGGGAGGCCAACCGGCGTCAGTTGGCCGAACTGGGCGTCGAGGAGATCGAGGTGATACAACTTTGCACCGCCTGTCGGGTTGACGAGTTCTTCTCTTACCGGGCGGAGGGAGGCCATACGGGATGTTTCGCGGTAGTGCTGGGGAGGCGAGGTTAAGCTATGGTGGATATCGAGGCCAATCTGCGGGACGTACGGCGGAGGATAACTGAGGCAGCGGGTCGGGTCGGGCGCGATCCGGCGGAGATCACCCTGGTGGCCGTGACCAAAATGTTTACCGTGGATCACATCCAGGCCGCCTATGAGCTGGGAGTGCGCCACTTCGGCGAAAACCGAGTGCACGAGGCGGAAGAGAAGATCCCCATCGTGAACCAGTGGATTGAGGTAACTACTCAGGCTGTCATTGCGAGCGAAGCGAAGCAATCCCCAATTCGCGCTGCGGAGATTGCTTCGTCGCAAAAACCGCTCCTCGCAATGACACGGGCTGAGCAGTTACGGATTGGGGAGAAGCCCACCCTCTCGCCCATCACCTGGCACATGGTCGGCCACCTGCAGAGCCGCAAAGCCAGAGATGCCATCCAGTTGTTCGACACCATCCACTCGGTGGACACCCTGAAGCTAGCTCAGTGTCTAGATCGCCTCTGTCAACCGGAGGGCAAGGTCATGCCCATTTTGCTGGAGGCCAACGCCTCAGGCGAGGAGAGCAAATACGGGTTTGCTCTGGACCGGTGGGCGGAGGATGAAGAGCAGCGGGAGCGCTTTTTTGCCATCGTCGAGGAGATACTGGCCCTGCCCCAGGTGGAGGTACAGGGCCTGATGACCATAGCTCCCATCGTGGCCGATCCTGAGGAGGCGCGGCCCTGTTTTCGGCGCCTGCGGCGGCTGCGGGATGCCTTGGCCGAAAGGTTCCATGGGGAACACTGGCGGCACCTCTCTATGGGCATGACCGACGATTTCGAGGTAGCTATCGAAGAAGGAGCTACCATAGTGCGCATCGGCCGGGCCATCTTTGAAGAAAGGAGGTCACAATGAACTTGCTGGTCTACTTTGTTGACGTTTTCTTCACCCTGCTCAACTTGGCCATCTTGGCCAGAGTGCTGCTATCCTGGATCAGGGTCAGCCCCTATCATCCTGCCGTGGGCTTCCTCTATCGGATCACCGAGCCCATCCTGGCTCCTTTGCGCAGGATCATCCCTCCCCTCGGCATGATGGACATCAGCCCCGTCATTGCCCTAATCCTCTTGCAGATCATCCAGCAGATCCTGGTAGCGATCATGCGCGGTTTCTAAATGGGGGAACCCTTGCGAGGGTTTTATCCGCAACCTTCGCAAGGGTGGCTGAGAGGAAATGGAGATGAGCCAACTCAAGATCACCGAGGTCGAAGGCGGCGTGACCTTCGCCGTGCGGGTTGTGCCTCGGGCGAGCAGAAACGAAATCGTGGGGGTGCAGGGCGATGCCCTCAAGGTTCGACTCACCGCTCCACCTGTTGAGGGGAGGGCCAACGAGGCCCTCATCGCGTTCCTGGCCGAGCGGCTGAGTGTGCGCAAGAGCCAGGTGGAGATCGTGGCCGGGGCCACCTCCCGCCGCAAGGTGCTCCGCGTCATTGGTTTGTCACTTCAGGAGGTGGAGGAGCGACTTTGGGGATAACAGATTCATTATCTTCCGTAATCCCTTGAGAAATCAAGAGGGGCTGGTCGTGTGTTGACCAACCCCTCTTTCTGTCCATCAGCAAATCGCATAGTGGCCTCAAGTCGGTGCAAGATAAGATTGCCATCTTGACCTGGTGCTTGGGATCAGGGACCGCTATTGCTTGGCTGCTGCTTGCAATTGCGGATATACAGCGTCATAATATGCGTCAATGATGGGGAATCCCCACTCTGTCCTGAATTGTTCCTGCATGTCGGTCCTTGCGGCTGCGCTGACGGCAGCAGCGAAGAAAGTGGCCTGCTCCGCGTCCGAAGTCGGCGCGAGCGGGAGGCTAGAGTAAGTTGGCCGAAAGATGGCATAGAACCGGCGGAAGGTTTCAGGGCCACCGGCGTGATAGCCTTTCTGCATCAGATCATAAACCACTGAGGGGTTAAGCTGACTGTAATCCGCACCGTTGGCCACATAGGTGTCCAGGTCCGGGGTTGTATCCACGTGATAAATGGGCATGAGGTAGTCCAGCACTCGCTGCGGGATGTTCCATTCGGCACGTCTATCCTGAAGGATGAGGGCAACATGGGTGGACACATTGGACGCCAGCCCTTCGGCGTACGCCCAGTTGCTGTTAGAACTGCCCGCAGACTGAAACTGGATGAAACGAGGATTCTCACCCAGGAAATTGTGGCCCATCTCATGGAAGAAGACGTTGAACTGAGGCGTGCCACTTCCCCACGCTACGATGGCACAACTGTTATGGACCGGCTTGTCCACGTCAGTCCCCAGCCGGATCGGATTGCCGGACACTCCACAGGGCACAGTGCCATCGCCTCCATGTCCAGGGTCATTGACAAGAAACTGTATCCCACCCCATGATGGTCGAATCCCCACTAGACCCGCCATGATTTGATAAGCCAGGTCCGTGATTCGAACGGCGTCCCAGTCGGCAAAGATGGTCGGGTAGTCAAATCCGGTGACGAGCCGGTTGGGTAGGTAAAAGCTGATGTAGTCATCAGCCACTGGGATCATGGAGAACCCAAGAGTGTCCGTCGTAACGCGGGCCACTGCCACATTGCTTGCCCAGGTCCCATTCAGCGAGACGGAAATGTACGGCGTCTCACCAAAATTTGTCGGCGGACGAAGCGCTGTGACGACTCCGTTGAAGTTCACCGTGGCAACGGTTGGAGAGCTGCTTTGATACACCAGACTCTGCCCAGCCATAGATACCGGGCTGTGGTCAGCATTGCGGATATCTACCGAAAGTGTGGAGGTGGGCGCACCAGTCGGCGAGAGGAGCAGAATTGGCGGTATTAGTGTGAATGATCCGGCATGCACGGCCGTGTGATTAGCGCTTGGAATCTCATCTACCCAGGCCGTTATCGTGGCACTTCCCAATCCGGTGCTCGTCACAACGCCAGTATTTGATACAGCGACGAGGTTTGGTTGAGAGCTAACAAACCGAACCGCGTGACCATCTACAGGAACTTGGTCGCCGTTAGTGTCAGTGACGTGCACCTGCAAGGTTCCAGTGATCTCACCACGTTGCAGGTACAATGCGTCCGGGCGCACTTCGACACGCCATCCGGAATCTGACATGGTATACTCCCATGTATCGCCACCGAGTCCTCCGGGATCGCGGAATCCCCCGAACATCACGACACGGCGACGCGCTGAATCATAAGCCATGACATGTTGCTCGCGCGCTTCTGGCGAACCTTGAGGAGATATTTGAACCCAAGTGCTCCCATCGTATTCCCATGTGTCGCTTGTTGACCGTCCGTCTGGATAATAGGGACCGTATCCCCCGAACAGAACTGCCCGGCCACGATCTGTGTCGTAGGCCATAGCATGCGCCCAGCGGCCCGGGGGCCACGTTGTGGGATGTATTTGCGTCCAATTGGTCCCGTCGTATTCCCAGGTATCAGCGAGAGCGTTCAGGGGGCCAGCGGGTAATCCACCAAACAGGATCATTCTACATCGTACAGGGTCATGAACCATGGTCGTAAGCTTGCGGGCGGGAGGTGAGGTGGGGGTGTGAACCTGCACCCAATCCGACCCATCGTACTCCCAGATATCGCTCTCGATGCCAGGATGACTGTCGCCACCAAAGAGCACGACCCTTCGCCGGCAGGCGTCATAGGCCATCGCGAAGCCTTCCCGCGCTGAGGGGCTGTGAGCCGTGTAAACCCTTCTCCAATCGGTGCCATCATACTCCCATGTGTCGTCGAACCAGGTACCGGCATGTTCTCCTCCAAAGAGGACGACGACATGACGCTGCACATCGTAGGCCAGGTTATGCCAGAATCGAGCCGGAGGCGTATGTGCCGTTGATATATGGGTCCACACGCTGCCATCGTACTCCCAAGTGTCCGCTCGCTCACCTCCATCTCGCCCCCCAAATAGCACCATCACCCCGCGATGAGAATCATAGGCCATTGTCGCACTCGCCCGCTCCATATCAGAACGCGATCCCACTATAAACCATCGGGGCACCAATGACACGGTTGGCGTAGGCGTAGGCGTTGGTGTATGAGTTGACGTGGGAGTGCGGGTGGGTGTACAAGTAGGGGTAGGCGTGTAGGTCGGTGTTCTCGGCGGCGTTGGTGTGCTCGTTGGTGTCGGGGTGCTTATTGGTGTACGGGTCGGTGTGGGAGTGATGGGTGGCTGAGGGGCTGGGGAGTAGTTCTTCAGGATGAGGGGGAGGTAGACCCGCCATGCCTGGTTGTCTAACACCAACGTTTCGTCTATCGTGCCGTCGCTGCCGTGGTCAACGTGCAGTGTCATCGGCCCGAAACCGTCCCACGCCTCATAATCTGCATAGTGCGTGTCCATTGCCGAGATGACTACACCGTCGTGGATGAACTCTTGCTCTCCCGCTGCGCTGACACGCTTGACTTCTAGGTCATATTCGCCGCCACCAGCCTGCGCGTTGTTGAACACTAGTTGGCCGTTGCTCACATCCGCCGTCAGTGTCACAACCTGCCCTGCTCCGATGTCAGCGCCGTTGATCTGGAACTGGCTGCTTTCGCTCGCGTCGTCCAGCGCCAGCGTCAGCGTGGCTTCTTTGTCGCCACTGGACAGGTAGGACAGTTGCGTGCCATCCGGCGCAATCATCAACTGATCTTGTGAGGCCGGCCCCAGTGTCACGTCATCCACCCAAACGGCGTACCCCGGCCCGAACTGGGTAACTCCCGCTGTTTCCATCTGCGTGAGCGTCTGGCCGTCCAGCAGGATGGTGTAGGTATCGCTGAGGGGCAGATAGTAGATCGGCTCCGCCGGAATGCCCAGGCCCCCGGGAGGTACAGAGCCGAAAGCCCCAGGGACCTCGTTCACAAACTGATCACCTACGTAGCCAATCCGCCGCCCCTGTGAGTCGCTGATCAGCAGGTGGCCCTGCCCTGTCAGCCAGACCTGGCCAGATGGTGAGCCGCTCAGCATCCCTGAACCACCGCACCAGGGACACTCTGGTTGCTGGGCGTAGACTGAGATTGGTATCACACCCAAGGATTGGCTGTCGGCGTCCCCGCTCCATGTCGTCCAGACCAAGTTGTAGCTCCAGGTATCATTAGTCGTGTTGATGACCACACGGCGGTTGGTGTCATCTGGGTGATTGTTGTCGTACACCCACACCCAATACACACCGTTGCCCCGGTCCTCGATGGCGTAGGGGGTGATGGAGTGTCCTGCTGTGTGAGCAGTGTTATAGACGATCAACGTCGTGGGATCAGTTGCCCCATCTGACATGGCGGAGCGCAACTGGTCCAAGACCTGGCTGGGGTGCTTCTGGAGTGCCTGGTCCCTGGCTGTCGCAACGGGGTTGGGCACCTGGAGCACCCAGTAATAAGCGATGTGCCGTCGGGCATTGCCCAGTTGCAGATTGTGGGTGGTGTTGGCTCCAGCTTGGAAGTCGCCGGGCCTGTCCATGTCCTTGAAGAAACGCAGGCTAGTTGTCGTAAACCCATCACAGTGGCCGTTGTTCATGGCCAGGTTTACCCGCACGTGCCATAGGTCGGCGGCCGGCTTGATAAAGCAAACAGGGCCAACCATCCAACACACGGCGTTTTGACCAAACATACGGATCAGATCTTCGTACCGAAAGTCATAGGAGCTCCAGGGAAAAGTGCCCCAGGCGTTGTCACTGTTGGAGAACGAGTATCCGTCTGGATTGGGCCGGAAGCCGATGTCTATGGGCGTTGGACTGGACGTCGGCGTGGGGGTCCGGGTGGGTGTGATCGTTGGTGTCCGCGTCGGCGTGTTAGTAGGGGTGGGCGTGATCGTTGGTGTCCGCGTCGGCGTGCCGGTGGAAGTGGGTGTGGCCGTTGGCGTCCATGTCGGCGTGCGAGTGGGGGTAGGCGTGATCGTTGGTGTCCGTGTCAAGGTAGCGGTCCTGGTGGGCGCCCTAGTTGGTGTGGCCGTGTTTGTTGGTGTCCAGGTTGGTGTTGGGGTGACTTCGCACTCTTCAATGTAGTCTCCCGGGAACCCATACTGTCCACCTACAACTATACCCCCCTCGCGGAATGTGCCATATACTTCGAGACAGTCACCCGTGCTAAAATCGTGCCGATCCTGATAACCAACCCAATATCCCCAGCCCACTTGCAGCTTGCCTTGAGGATCTTCCAGTATTTCGTCCACCACGATATCAACAAAGTAGTTACCATTTGGCTGCGGCGCGTACCACTCGTCGCAACTCGCGGTACCCCTGAGTTTTACCTTGGGAGCTTGGTCGCACTCTTTGATGTAGTCTCCAGAAGAGCCGTAGGCTCCACCTACAACTATTGCCTGTTCCCACTCTTCCTCGACATATGTGCCGTATACTTCAACGCAGTCCCCCTCCTGGAAGCCGTGACTCTCTTGATACTTAACGTGAATAAAGTCTCCCACTTCCAGCCTACCCTGAGGATCTTCCAGCACTTCGTCCACCCATACCCCGATGATATAGTTACCGTATTCATCATATATCTCATATTCATCGCACTCTGCAGTACCCCTGAATTTGACCCTGATCGGCTCTTCCACTATCTCAAGGTAATGATGCTCCGTGTCTTCCAAGAAGATGCAGTGCTCTCCAAGCCCAGACCAACCAGATAAAACTTCGCAGTCACCATAAGAGCCATAAACCTCTACTCTGTCTCCAGTTTCAAATTGGTAACTACCTGGGAAGTCTGGCACTACGGGCCAAGCAACAGTAGTCGTGTCTCCGACTTCCAGATTTCCTGTAGGGTCTGAAAGGATTGCGTCAATTTCGACATTGATTCCGTCTACTCCAAATCCCGGTAGTGTCCCTCAACTGCCTTGATAGGTCTGGCTAATTCCCGATCTTTGTGGT
>CAYUPJ010000037.1:11988-25228 GCA_964446635.1 uncultured Anaerolineae bacterium | reverse complement strand
GGTCGGCAGACGACCAATTTTTATGTTGTTAAGGCGATTTTCGCCAATGTCCAGTAGGCTGGTTGAGGATTACGTCCAGCGAAGGGGGTTGGAAAGAGAAATCGCCGAGGCGACACTGGCTCGATTGGGTAGGGACAATCTGGGCTTTTACGGCAATCTCACCTATCGCTATCTGAGTAGGGAGTTGGAACAAACAGGCAGCATTGATGACATCGAGCTAGACTCCGAACGCGGGAGAACAGAAATTTGAGAGGTGATTAAGATGGGCACGGCAACCTTAACTACTATTGTAGAACCGCTGGTCAAGAGGAGGCTTTTCGTCACTACGGAGGAGGCGGTACGGGAATTGATGCAAGACTATATCCTCCGACAAATATCCTCGTACCAACGCCAAATAGCTAAACTGGAACGAAAGTATGGGATGAACTTCACAAAGTTCACCCAGTACTTGCATGAGCGGGGGGCAATGCTGCGATCCAAAGAATTATCACCAGAGCAAAGACAATCGCTGGGACGTGCCCTCATGGTCGAAGAGGACGATTGGTTTGATTGGAAAGTAGCCACTGAAATGCTACAAAGCTGGCTGGGGCTTCGAGAGGAGGTTGCCAGTTAATGTCTCTGGTCTCTCTCCTCAACTTGGTGATGACGGAGATACAAGCCAGCCCTCTCTGTAGAAAGGTTGCTATAGCCGAAACAAAGGAGTTCTCGGCTGACCAGTTTTTCTTCAAAGTCAGAGTAGAGGTTACCAAGGCCATATCACTGCAAGTCCGAATGTACTACAACCGAGGCCATCTTGACTACTCGTACCAACTGTTCAGCGATGTCCCGCTCTTACGCTGGGATAACAAGGAGGATTTCCCTGATCTGGCCAACTTCCCGCATCATCACCATGATGACCAGGGTATAGTGCACCCCTCTACGCTGGTTGGTAAGCCTAGCGAAGATATCCCAAAGGTGCTGGGCGAAATAGAAAGGTTCTTGAATCCGCTGACCGACGTTGAGAAGGCGAAGCCATAATTAGGTGGCTATCTTGTTAGCAACCTCGCGACAAGAAAAGTGTTATAGATACCAGGAAACAAAAAGCCAGCCCTGTAATGTGAGCTGGCAGGTTGCTGCATAGCGCATAGCGAATGGCGTAAGAGCCATGAGCTATGTTTTGGAAAGTGCTTTTAAGCATTTGGCGCAGACGTTCATGCGCTTGGTAATGCCATTTTTGGTGATGGTCACTTTCTGAATATTGGGCTTCCACTGACGGTTCGTAGCCTTTTTGGAATGGCTGACATTATGTCCGAATTGGACGCCCTTGCCACAGATGTCACACTTAGCCATGTTTACTCCCTTATCCGTAATATCTAAATCATTACTTATATCATACCACAATAGGCCGCTTTGCGCAAATCGGGCTAGTAGTTCTAGTAGCTATGGACTCGTTACTTTCTGTTGGAGGTAGGTGCAAATGCCAGAGGAGACGAGACTAGGTAGGATAGAGGTTTCACCGACAGCGATTGCCAGCATCGCCAGTCAGGCAGTGCTGAATTCCTATGGCGTGGTCGGCATGGCCTCCAAGAGCCTGGTGGGGGGCCTGGCCGAACTCCTCCGTCGAGACAGCAAGCGAGGGGTCGGGGTGAGACTGGAGGGCGATCAAATTATTATAGACCTCTACGTCATCATTGAGTATGGCACCAGGATCTCCACCGTTGCCCATAATATCATGAGCAATGTGAAATTCAGTGTAGAGAAGGCCCTCGGCGTGTCCGTCTCCCAAGTGAACGTCCACGTTCAGGGATTGCGGGTGAGTGATTTGGATATTGGATATTAGATATTAGAGATTTGGAGGTTGGAGCCCAATATCCAATCTCTAATTCCTAAACGGAGATGCGATTTGACGAGCGATAATTCGCCCCAACGGGAAGAACACGAGACAGCGAACTCATGCAGTGGGAGAGGGCTCAGGCGGGCCTTGGAGGCCAGCACCACCTGGCTCGAAAAACACGTCGAAGCCATCAACACCCTAAATGTCTATCCTGTACCCGATGGCGACACTGGTACTAATATGCTGCTCACCATGCGTGCCGCCCTCAATGAATTGAACAACCATGGCATGGCATGCTCCCCCTCGCTGTCAGCCTCAGCCGTCGCCCACACGGTGTCCTACGGCGCCCTGATGGGGGCCCGCGGCAACTCAGGGGTCATCCTCTCCCAGTTGTTCAGGGGATTTGCCAGAGTCCTTGACCAAAAGGAAACTTTCACCGCCCTGGAGTTGGCTCAGGCCATGAAAGAGGCCTCGGCCACAGCCTACCAGGGTGTCATCAAGCCCGTTGAAGGGACCATCCTCACCGTGGCCCGAGAGGCAGCCGATGCAGCCATGGCCGCCGCCGAGGAGACGCCTGCCCTGAGCCTTGCCGAAGGGAATGACCTCCTCTATGTCTTGGAGAGAACGGCGACGGAAGCCAGGCACTCGGTGGCCAGGACGCCGTCTCTCTTGCCCGTGCTGGCCCAGGCCGGCGTGGTGGATGCCGGCGGCCAAGGGCTATTTGTCATCTTAGAAGGCGCTCTGCGTTTCGCCCGTGGGGAAGAGGTGGGAGAGCTTGCGATGATCGAAGCGGCCTCTTTCCCCCCCCTCCCTCTTTCCCCCCCACCTGCCCTGAGCGAGGTCGAAGGGTGGGGGGGGATGAAGGGGGGGGAGTACGGCCACGAGACGATGTTCATCCTCCAGGGTGAAAACCTGAACGTGGAGGAGATCAGGGAGGCGATAGCGACCATGGGGGAATCGGTCCTGGTGGTCGGCGACTCTAACACCGTCAAGGTGCATGTTCACAGCAGGGAGCCGGGCAGGCCCCTTGACTACGCTGCGAAGTTGGGCACCCTCACCCAAATCAGCATCGAGAACCTGCAGGAGCAATACCGGGAGTTCGTCCGCCGTGGAGAGGCCACCGTCGCTGATCGCGTGCAGCCCCCCCCTCTCTCCCCCCCATGGGGGGGGATGAAGGGGGGGAACCCAGATGGGGGGGAAAGAGGGGGGGAATTGGGCAGCATGGCCATCGTGGTCGTCGCCCCCGGCGAGGGCCTGGCCCGCGTGTTCGAGAGCCTGGGGGCCAGCGCCGTAGTGCCCGGCGGCCAAACCATGAACCCCAGTACCCAAGAAATACTGCAGGCCATCAACAGCTTGCAGGCCGAACAGGTCATTGTCCTGCCTAATAACCCCAATGTAATCATGGCTGCGCAACTAGCGGCAGGAGAACTCTCCCAGAAACAAGAGGTGGTTGTCGTACCCACCAAAACCATCCCTCAGGGTGTCAGCGCCCTTCTAGCCTACAACTATCAAGCGGATCTGGAAACCAACGCCCAAATCATGGAACGAGCGGCCCAGGGCGTTCAGACCGCCGAGATCACCACCGCCACTCGTGCCGCTCAGATCAACGGCGTTGACGTGGAGGAGGGGGGGATCATCGGCCTCTTAGATAGGGTCTTGACTGCCTCGGGTAGTACCCTGCAAGAGGTCGTCCAGGAGATGCTGCGCCAGATGAAGGCCGCTGAGCGGGAGATCATCACCATCTACTACGGTCAGGGTATCACTGGTATAGAGGCCCAGAGATTGGCCAGCGAAATCCGGGCCATCTGCCCACACCAGGAGGTGGAGCTAGTAGACGGTGGGCAGCCCCACTACCACTACATCCTATCAGCGGAGTAAAACTTGTGTTGAGCTTGTCGAAACACTTGTGTTGAGCTTGTCGAAACACTTGTGTTGAGCTTGTCGAAACATCAGTTTTTCGGAGATAAAATGGGAAGGGTCAAAGTTGTAACAGACAGCACTGCCCAACTGGAAGCGAGCGTGGCCAAGAGGCTGGGGATCACCGTTGTTCCCCTCACCGTCCGCCTCGGCCAAGAAACCTTCCGCGAGGGCGTGGATATTACCGCCGAGGAATACTTCCAAAAGCTGGACCGCAGCTCCGCTATGCCCATGTCCTTGCCCCCGCCAGTGGAGGATTTCCAGGCCGCATACACCAAACTGAATAGAACCACAGACCAGATCATCTCCATTCACATCTCCAGCAAGCTGAGCCAGACCTGCGACAGAGCTGTTGCAGCATCTTTCACCCTCCTGGGACGTTGCCAGATCACCGTCGTTGATTCCCTCACCACCTCACTCGGCCTGGGGATCCTGGCTACCGCTGCCGCCCAGGCCGCCGCCGAGGGCCAGCCCCTGGATGAAATCGAGTTTCTCATACGCGGCATGATCCCGCGTATCTACATCGTCTTCCTGGCAGAGACCCTTCAGTACCTCGAAAGAGAAGGGCGCATTGGCCAGGCCCAGGCCCTGCTGGGGACCATGCTCAATATCAAGCCCTTCCTGGCCATTGAAGACGGCGAGATCATCCCCATGGAGAAGGCGCGCGACCGCGAGAGCGCCGTGGATAAGCTTTTTGAGTTCGTGAGTGAATTCTCTCACATAGAGCAGATGGCGATTATGCAGAGCACCCCTGCGCCCATGGAGGAGGCCAAGCTTTTGATCGAGCGTCTGGAGTTGGTCTTCCCCCAAATAAAACCCCCTATTGTGGTCTATGGTCCCGTACTAGCCTGTCACATCGGCCCCAATGGCTTAGGGGTCATCGTTTACGAGGGAGAGGAAGGGTTGGCCCGTGGGCCAGTTGGCTTCTGATGCCAAGAGCCTGCCCAGAGCGCAGCGAAGGGTCGTCACCGATAGCGCGTCCGACATCCCTTCGGCAAGGCTCAGGGCAGGCCCGGCGGATATCGCCGGGGGTTTGGGGATCACCATCCCCCTCCCTCTTTCCCCCCCAACCCTTCGACCTCGCTCAGGGCAGGTGGGGGGGAAAGAGGGAGGGGGAGCTGTGGGAGTGGCCTGCTTCCCCCCTGCGAAGCGGGGGGGACTGAGGGGGGGCGTGGAGAAAGTTGTATGACATCGGCTTTTGAGAAGCTGACCAAGATATTGACATTGGAACAGGAACAAGGATACCGCAACAAGGCGGTTATTGGCGGGTTGGAGAAATTCGCCTCTTTCTGGCGTGAGGAGGCTCGCCAGGAGGCCGAGGACTTGGAAGGGGCTCGCCTGGTGGAAGAGATCGTCGCCTTGCTCCAGAGCTATCCCACTTTAGAGGATCATGAGGCGCGGAAGAGGGTGGTAGGGGAGATACTTGCACTGAGCCCAGTCGAAGTGTTCGGCAAGCTTAGCATGCCATGCCATGGTCGGAAGCCGGAGAGGGCGAGAGAGGAGCTGCCCGAAAAAGCAGAGGTGGTCAAACCGAAGCGGGGCTCGGAGTTGTACTCCGAGCCATCAGTAGAGGAACAGCCCCGCGAGCGCCTGGGCCTGGACTCCCCTGTCACTGCCCTGGTGGGCATCGGACCAAGCCACGCCACGCGATTTCAGCGGCTGGGAGTGGAGACCATCCGCGATCTTTTGTACCTTTTCCCCCGTCGTTACAACGACTTCAGCTCCTTGAAGACCATCAATCAGTTAGAGTACGGCGAAGAGGTTACCATTATCGGAACGGTTTGGCAAACGAAGGCCCGCGAGACACACAAGGGAGGGGTCATCGTCACCAGCATCATCTCCGATGGCACGGGCACCATTCAGGCTACCTGGTTCAACCAGCCTTACCTGGCCAATCGCTTACCCGCTGGCCGTCGGATCGTCCTCAGTGGCAAGGTTGATGAATACCTGGGCCGGCTCGTCTTTCAATCGCCGGAATGGGAGCCTGTGGAGAAAGAGCTGATCCACACCGCCCGGCTCGTGCCCGTCTACCCCCTCACTAAGGGGCTGACCGCCCACTGGCTGCGTCGCCTGATGAAAAAGACGGTGGATTACTGGCCTAAGCGCCTGCTCGACTATTTGCCCGCCAAAGTGCGGGAGAGGGCCAACCTGGTGGATCTGGAGACGGCCATCAGTCAGATCCACTTCCCGCAGGACCAAGAGAGCCTCCAGCAAGCTCGGTGCCGTCTCAGCTTCGACGAGTTCTTTCTGATCCAGTTGGGAGTGCAACGCCAACGGCATCTTTGGCGGTCCAATCCGGGCAGGGCGCTGAACATTGACGAAGAGTTGCTTAGCTCCTTCCTGCAATCGTTGCCTTTTACTTTGACCAATGCTCAACAGCGCGCGCTACAAGAAATCATCAACGATCTTCGTCAGCCCCAGCCCATGAGCCGCCTCCTGCAGGGCGATGTAGGCTCAGGCAAGACAGTGGTGGCGGCAACAGCCATGCTCTTGACTGTGGCTAACGGCCGTCAGGCCGTAATGATGGCCCCCACGGAGATCCTGGCGGAGCAACACCACAAAACCATCACCGAACTGTTAGCAAATATACCACTCGAAACCGCCGTCCTGAGCTTGTCGAAGGATCGAAACCCGAGACCCGAAACCCGCTTACTCATCGGCAGCTTAACGCCGCTGGAAAAAGAGCAGATCCATCAGGAAGCCGCCGCCGGAGACGTTGATATCCTCATCGGCACCCATGCCCTGATCCAGGAGGGAGTGGAGTTTAGGGACCTGGGCCTGGCTGTCATAGATGAGCAGCAGCGCTTCGGGGTGGCCCAGCGAGCCGCCCTGCGCCAGAAAGGGGTCACAGAGACCGGCACCTTCTCTGCCCCTGTGTTTCCCCATGTCCTGGTCATGAGTGCGACGCCGATCCCGCGCACCCTGGCTCTGACCATCTACGGGGATTTAGACACCTCGGTGATTGACGAACTGCCCCCTGGTCGGCGGGAGATAAAAACCCACTGGCTCCTGCCGCGAGAGCGGGAGCGGGCCTATGGTTTCCTGCGTAGTCAGATTGAGCAAGGTCACCAGGCCTTTATCATTTGCCCGCTGGTGGAGGAATCAGAGAAGATTGAGGCCAAGGCCGCCGTAGAGGAACATCAGCGGCTTCAGGATCAGATCTTCCCCGATTTGAAGCTGGGCCTTCTCCATGGGCGTTTGAAGGGCGAGGAGAAAGAGGCCGTGATGGCGGCCTTCAAACGCCGCGAGTTCGACATCCTGGTTTCCACCTCGGTGGTAGAACTGGGCATAGATGTACCGAATGCCACGGTCATGTTAGTGGAAGGGGCCAACCGTTTCGGCCTGGCCCAGTTGCATCAGTTCCGCGGCCGGGTGGGTCGGAGCGAGTATCAATCCTATTGCCTGCTCCTCTCCGATTCCTCCACCCCAGAGGCCCAGGAACGATTGCGAGCCATCGAGACCACCCAGGACGGCTTTGCCCTGGCCGAGAAGGACCTGGAGCTAAGAGGTCCCGGCGAGTTCTTCGGCACGCGCCAGAGCGGCCTGCCCGAGCTAACCCTGGCCCGGCTCAGCGATGTGAGAATTTTGGAGCAAGCCCGAACTGAAGCCCAAGCCTTCCTCAGAGACGATCCGGACTTGAGCAAGCCGGAACATCGCCTCTTGGCTCGCAAGGTCAAGGAGTTTTGGGGCGGAGAGGGAGATCTGAGCTAATACTTGGAACTAATGGAGGTTCTTTATGACGGTTGCCATCTATCCAGCTACCTTCGATCCCATCACCAACGGTCATATAGACATAGCGGCAAGAGCGTCTGCTATCTTCGATAGACTGATCGCCGCAGTGTACGCTCGCCCTTTGAAGAGACTCCTCTTCTCTACGGACGAGCGCCTGGCCATGACCCGCCAGGCTCTGAAGCATCTCCCCAATGTCAGTATCGAGAGCTACGATTGCCTGACGGTGGATTTCGCCCGTCAAAAAGGAGCCCAGGTGGTGGTACGCGGCCTGAGAGTGCTCTCTGATTTCGAATGGGAGTTCCAACTGGCACTGACCAACAGAAAGTTGGCCCCAGACATTGACACGGTCTGTTTGATGGCCAGTCAGGAATACTCCTTTCTGAGCTCCAGCGTGGTCAAAGAAGTGGCTATGGCCGGGGGCTGTGTAGAAAATATGGTGCCTACCTATGTCGTGTCTGCCCTGAAGCGAAGGTTCGAGAGATTGGGGGAAGAGGGTAGTGATAAAGTGCAGATCATCTCCTTGCGAGATTGAAGTGATCTCTATTGTCGAGCGGGAATTGCAAAGGGGCTCGGAGTTGTACTCCGAGCCATCATCAAGGAGGTAATCAAATGGACATCCTTTATCTGATTGACGAATTGGAGTCGAGGCTTACAGCGGGCCGACGGCTTCCCCTCACCTCAAGTATCGTTGTTGACGAGGAGGAGTTCTTCGACATCATCAACGAGATGCGCTCGCGTATCCCCGAAGAGGTCAAGCAAGCCCAGAAAATCGCGCGGGAGAGGGACCGGATCATCGCCCAAGCCCACGAGGAAGCAGAACGCATCGTGGCCCTAGCCGAAGAAAAGGCTAAAGACGTCTTGGGCCAGCAAGAGATCGTCAAGGGGGCTCAAGCCCGGGCTGACACTATCTTCGAGCGGGCCCAACTCGAGGCGGATAAGCTCAAGACCGACGCCGACGACTATGCCATTGCAGTTCTGAGCCAACTGGGGTCCCAGTTGGAGAGTCTGATGGCTACTGTCCAGAACGGCATCAAGGTCGTCCACGAGAGGGGAAAGAGTCCAGAAGGCACGGGGGCAGAGGAAAAGGCCGGAGCCACTTCTTGACACAACGGCTACTCTGGCCTATAATGAAATCTAGATCAAGTGTCTGGCATGGTTCCATGCGTGATGCGTAAAACGTGATGCGTGAAAACAGCCTGGTCACGCATCATGGCTCACGTTTCACTTTGAGCCATGTCCCAATGCACAAGTACTAACTATAGAAGGAGAGTTAAAAGCAAATGGGGGCACTACCTAAGAGAAAGATTTCCAAGAGGCGCCGCAATAACAGGCGGTCTCATCACGCCCTGAAGCCGCCGGAGCTTGTCCCTTGTCCTCAGTGTCATGAACTTCGATTGCCCCATCATGTCTGCCCATCCTGTGGCAGCTATCAAGGCGCTGAAGTGATTGAGGTCAAAACCAAGAAGAAGAAATCCGAATAGCCGCTTCATCGCTGTCTGAATTTCAAGGCCGTGCCAGCGAAGCTTTGCATGGCCATTAGCTATTCACCTGGGAGGCAAAGATGATCAGAACACCCATCTGTGACTTGCTAGGTATCAAGTACCCTATCGTGCAGGGAGGCATGGCCTGGGTGGGCACGGCGGAGCTCGTCGCCGCCGTTTCCAATGCCGGGGGCTTAGGCACCGTCGGAGGAGGCAATGCCTCCCCTGAGGAGGTGGCCCACGAGACCCGTTTGATCAGAGAGCTGACCGATAAACCATTCGGCCTCAACATCCCCCTGGCCATCTCCGAATACGCCGATGAGATCGTAGACCTTAGCATCGAAGAGGGTGTGAGGATCGTGGTCATCGGGGCCTGGAGGCCAGGGAACCACATCGCTCGCCTCAAGGAAGCGGGCGTAACCGTTATCTCTGTCGTCTCCTCGGTGGCTCTGGCCAAGCGACTGGAGCGCCAGGGAGTTGATGCCCTGGTCGCTGAAGGAATGGAATCGGGAGGGCACATCGGCGATGTGGCCACCATGCCTTTGATACCTCAGGTGGTGGACGCTGTAGACATCCCGGTTATTGCTGCTGGCGGCATCGCCGATGGGCGAGGCCTGGTGGCAGCCTTGGCTTTAGGTGCCCAGGGCATCCAGATGGGCACCCGTTTTATCTGTACCACCGAATGCACCGCCCACGAGAACTACAAGCAGGCGATCATCAAGGCCAAGGATCGCTCCACTATGACCACGGGACACAGCCTGGGCCATCCCGTTCGTGCCCTTCGGAACCCCATGGTGCACGAGTTCGAGGAGTTGGAGAGACGCGGCATCTCGGAGCAAGAAATCATCGAGTTCGGCACGGGGAAGCTGAGGCTGGCCGCCATTGAAGGGGATGTGATAAACGGCTCGGTCATGGCTGGGCAGATCGCAGGGATGGTCAATGACATCGTCCCCGTCAAAGAGCTCATCGAGCGCATCGTCGCCGAGGCGGAGGAGATCATCGGGCAGTTGCAGGGGGTTGTGGGTTAGCTTGGAGGAAAGCTCTCTCTACATGGGGAGGTGATTTATGGGGCTTATCAGAAAAGAGCTGAAGGTTGCTGGGAGCTTGGGTAGGAAGGATGCTGATTTTTACGCTAGGTGGAAGGATGGCCAACTCGGAGATGAGACTGATTTCTTCGAATGGTTTGCCTATTGTGACACATATCGTCGCTTGGTAGAGAAGATACACTCACAGCATCTCGCAAACCAAGAGGAAGACTAGCCTTGAAAACAGCTTTCGTCTTCCCTGGCCAGGGCTCGCAGTACGTGGGCATGGGCCGGGATCTGTACGACACATACCCTGAGGCAAGCGCCCTCTTCGACAAGGCCGACATAATCCTGGGCTTTCCTCTCTCCAAGCTCTGCTTCGAAGGGCCGAAGGAGGAGCTCGACGACACTATCAATACTCAGCCAGCAATCTTCGCTATGAGTGTCGCCTGCTTAGAGGCTTTGAGGGGGCGATTTTCTGCTAATCCACTCTTCGTTGCTGGCCACAGCCTGGGCGAATACACCGCCCTGGTGGCCGCAGGGGCTTTGGACTTCGCCGATGGCCTGCGCTTGGTGCGGGAGCGCGGCCGCCTGATGAAAGAGGCAGGGGAGCGCAACCCTGGCGGCATGGCCGCTGTGCTGGGTTTGGAGGCGGAGGCACTGGCCGAAATTTGCCAGATGGCCAGTCAGGAAACCGGCGGAGTTGTCCAGGTAGCCAATTGCAATTCTCGCGGACAGGTCGTCATATCCGGCCATAAGGAGGCTCTAGGACGAGCTATGGAGTTGGCAAGAGAGCGGGGTGCGATGCGGGTTATCCCGCTGGCTGTGAGCATCGCCTCCCACTCACCGTTGATGCGGCCCGCCGCCCAGGCTTTTGCCAGCATAGTAGCTCAGGTTGATTTTCAACCGCCAAAGGTGCCTATCGTGGCCAACATCACCGCCACGCCCATCACTACCGTAGAGGAGATCAGGGAGGAGCTTGTGGAGCAGCTCACCTCGACAGTGCGGTGGGTGGAGTCAATCCAGTACATGATCGCTCAGGGTGTTACAACCTTTGTGGAGATCGGGCCAAAGGACGTGCTGACAGGGCTCATCAGGCGCATAGACAAAAGTGTGCAGACAGTGAATGTGGGGGATGCGGCTGGCGCAGAGGTGTGTATAGAAATGCTGAGACATTCGTCTTAACGAGTGCAGTAGGACAACCACTGCCGGGAGCTCTTAGAGCCCCAGAAACCTGTATCCGGGAACTTTGAAGGGATTGATCAGGGACGCTGGTCTTACTAACCAAGAATATATCGAGTTCTTCCACGAGCGAAAGAAGCGGAGAAGATGACAAGCCTGGAAAACAAAGTCGCTGTTATCACCGGCTCCTCCCGCGGCATCGGGCGAGCCATCGCTCTCAAACTGGCAAGTCTAGGGGCCAAAGTAGTGGTCAACTATCGCACTAATGCCGAGGCGGCTCAAGAGGTGGTCGAGGCTATTGAGGCCCAGGGTGGCCAGGCCATCGCTGTCCAGGCCGATGTCGCAAACGCTGACGATGCCAAAAGGCTCATCGAGACGGCTCAATCAACCTACGGCGGGCTGGACATCCTGGTGAACAACGCTGGCACGACCCGCGACACGCTGCTGACCCGCATGTCGGAGGAGGATTGGGACCTGGTCATTGATACTAACCTCAAGGGGGCCTTCAACTGTACCAAGGCCGCCATACGCCCCATGATGAAACAGCACTATGGCCACATCGTCAACGTTACCTCGGTTGCGGGTCTGGCGGGCAACCCAGGCCAGGCCAACTACTCCGCCGCTAAGGCGGGGATGGTGGGCTTCACCAAGGCCGTGGCCAAAGAGGTCGGCTCGCGCAACATCACTGTCAACGCCGTGGCTCCCGGCTACATCCCCACCGACCTGACGGCGGATTTGCCCCAGGAGTTGATCGAGAAGGCCATCGAGATGACCCCTTTGGGACGAGCAGGTACGCCAGAAGAAATCGCCAACGCGGTGGCCTTCCTGGTCTCCGATGAGGCCCGCTATATCACTGGCGTGGTGTTGCGTGTTGATGGCGGCCTGGCCATGATGGGATAGGAAGGAGATGTTGAGGTGGAAGAGAAGTTGGGAAAAGTGATCATTGCTCCCAGTGTTTTGGTTACCATCGCCAAACTCACGGCCCTCTCCACACCTGGCGTGGTAAGGATGAGCCCTGGCTGGACAGACAGCATGGGGCGCTTGCTACGGCGTAGAGCACCGGGCGAGGGAGTCAAGATAGAGGTCGAAGATGATACCGTCAGCGTAGACTTGTACATCATTGTTGAGCAAGGCGTGGATATGCTGAAGCTAAGTCAAGAGATCCAGGCCGAAGTGAGTCGCGCCATCCATGATATGGTAGGCATGGATGTGAAAGAGGTCAACATCCACATCCAAGACGTGGAGATTCCTCTCAACGAAGATTAACAAAGAGCAAAACGGGATAGAAGTTCAAAGTCCAGTGAAGGTCCGACATCGCGCTCGAATCCTGGCCTTGCAGGCTCTGTTTGAGGTGGATATCGTTCATCACGACCCTGACACAGTCCTGCAACAGTGCCTCGCCTATAAGTCCCTCCCTGAAGCAGGGTGCGATTTCGTCCGCACCCTGGTGCAGGGCGTCCTCGAGCATCAGGCAGAGTTGGATGACCTGATCCAGCATAATGCTCCCGAATGGCCCCTGGATCAGGTAGCCATCATAGACAGAAACATCCTGCGTATGGCCGTTTTCGAGTTCGCTATTGAGGGGAACACCCCGGTGAAAGTGGCTATCAACGAAGCTGTGGAGTTGGCCAAGTTATTCGGTAGCGATAGCTCGGGACGCTTTGTAAACGGTGTTCTAGGCACCATCGTGTCCAAAGGGATTACTTAGCCAAGCCAGTGGGAGAGAGCACCTAGAGAATTAAGGTGAGAGATGAATTTCTTCAACATAGGTACCGCTGAACTGATACTGATCTTCATCATTGCCCTGATCGTTGTCGGTCCGCGCCGATTGCCGGAAGTAGGCAGGAAAATCGGCAAAATCCTCAGCGATCTACGCAAAATGTCACAAGAGTTTACCACGGATTTGACGCGAGAGCTGGAGGCCCCTGTCAAAGAGCTTACGGATTTGACGCGAGAGCTGGAGGCCCCTGTCAAAGAGCTTACGGAGATGACGCGAGAGCTGGAGGCCCCTGCCAAAGAGCTTACGGAGATGACACGAGAGCTGGAGGCCCCTGCCAAAGAGCTTACGGAGATGACACGAGAGCTGGAGG
>CAYUPJ010000037.1:10862-11888 GCA_964446635.1 uncultured Anaerolineae bacterium | reverse complement strand
CCCCTGCTAAAGAGCTTAAAGAAATCGTAGAGCAAGAACGTTTCTAAAAAAGCAGTCAATGGAGATCAGGATTAATGGCTGAAGAGAGAAAATTGACCATCATCGAACATCTGGAGGAACTGCGGGACCGGCTGATAAAGTCGGTCATTGCCTTGACCGTCACGACCATGCTCAGCTTCGCCTTCGCCAAGCAGTTCCTGCAGATTCTTATCGCTCCCATGGGACAAACCCCGCCTGTGAGCCCGTCCCCCACTACGACCATCGTTGTCTTCACCAAAGTGGCCCTTATCAGCGGTGTGGCCATGGCCATGCCTGTCCTCGTTTATCAGTTGATCAGCTATATCGCTCCAGGACTAAAACCGCAGGAGAAAAAGTATCTTTATCTTGTCCTGCCTGGTGCGACCCTCTCTTACATTGCGGGCATAGCCTTTGCTTATTTCGTTATGTTGCCAACGGCTATCCCGTTCCTCAAAGGTTTTCTAAGCGATATTATTGAGCCCACCTGGTTTATAGACAAATACATCTCTTTCATCACCTCTCTCCTCTTCTGGGTCGGCTTAAGCTTCGAGACGCCGCTTTTGATCTTCTTTTTGGCCAAATTAGGCATCGTCACTCCTGAAGTACTTTCTCGCTATCGCAAATACGCCATCCTGGTTATAGCCGTCATCTCTGCGGTCATCACTCCCACTCCTGATCCCTTCAACATGCTATTGGTGATGGTGCCGCTGATACTCCTCTACGAGATCGGCATACTGCTGGCTAGGTTGGCTTGAGCCCACGCTCAGACTTCCGAAGTCTCTAAAAGACTTCGGAAGTCTGGTCCATGAATTATAGCCGCGCTCTAACCCAAAAGCAAAGGTGCAAGTTATTCAATGGCGAAAGACCGTGTCATCATCATGGGCGCCGCCGGGCGCGATTTTCACAACTTCAACGTCTACTTCCGAGGCAACGAAACCTACGAGGTGATGGCTTTCACTGCCACCCAAATCCCCAATATCGAAGGTAGAATCTACCCCCCAGAACTGG
>CAYUPJ010000037.1:0-10762 GCA_964446635.1 uncultured Anaerolineae bacterium | reverse complement strand
TTCACTGCCACCCAAATCCCCAATATCGAAGGTAGAATCTACCCCCCAGAACTGGCCGGCCCCGGTTACCCCGATGGCATCCCCATTTACTCGGAAAGCAAACTGACCGAGCTGATCAAGGAGCTGGACATTGACCAGGTTGTTTTCGGTTACAGTGACGTGTCCTATGGCTACGTGATGCACAGAGCCTCAATGGTCTTGGCTGCCGGGGCCGACTTTCGTCTGATGGGCTGGAAAGAGACCATGCTGAAGGCCAGGGTGCCCGTGGTCTCAGTTTGCGCTGTGCGCACCGGATCGGGCAAAAGCCAGACCAGCCGCCGGGTGTCAGCCCTTCTGCGGGAGATGGGTAAGAAGGTGGTAGTAGTCCGCCATCCCATGCCTTATGGCAACTTGAGGAAGCAGATTTGTCAACGCTTTGCCTCCTACGAGGACCTGGATCGCTACCAATGCACCATCGAGGAGCGAGAGGAATACGAGCCGCACCTGGACCGGGGGATGGTCGTCTACGCTGGCGTTGACTATGAAAAGATCCTGCGGCAGGCCGAGCAGGAGGCTGAGATCATCCTCTGGGATGGAGGCAACAACGACCTGCCCTTCTACAAGCCGGATTTGCACATCGTGGTGACCGATCCCCACCGAGCTGGCCACGAGCTGGCTTATCACCCCGGCGAGGCCAACCTGCGCTTGGCCGACGTAGTGGTCATCAACAAGATTGATACCGCCAATCTGGATGCCGTGACCACCGTCCGGGAAAATGTGTGGGCCACCAATCCCGATGCCATCATCATCGAAGCGGCTTCACCCATCTTCGTTGAGGACCAAGGCGCCATCCGGGGCAAGCGGGTGCTGGTGGTGGAAGATGGGCCCACCCTGACCCACGGCGGGATGGCCTACGGGGCGGGGATCGTGGCCGCCAGGCGCTTCGGCGCAGCGGAGATCGTGGACCCCCGACCATACGCTGTAGGCTCTATCATCGAAATCTTCGAGAAATACCCCAAAACGGGGCCGCTGCTACCGGCCATGGGCTACAACGAACAGCAGATCCAGGAACTGGAGAAGACTATCAACGCCACTCCTTGTGATGTGGTCATCGTTGCCACCCCCATTGACCTCAGGCGGGTGCTGAAACGCATCGCCCACCCCATGGATCGAGTCCGCTACGAACTGCAGGAGATTGGCCAGCCAACGCTGGAAGAGGTGTTGACCGAGGCTTTTGAGTAGAACAGGAAACTGCACGGCAGATGCCAAGCTCGTCGCTAGTCCCCTGTTGCAAAAGCGACTGTCCGAAGCGCGGGCTCACTATGAGGCTGGCGAAGGGGGTAGTATTGTTCTGTGAAAGGAGGCACAGTATGTCTAACAGCGTAGCCATCGTGGGCGTGGGTTACACCGGTTTCAGCCCTCTCACCCCTGAGGTCTCGTATAAGGAGCTTATGTACGAGGCCGCCGTCAGGGCCTACGAGGATGCCGGGGTCAACCCTCGCCGCGATGTCCAAAGCTTTGTCACCGTGGCCGAGGACTTCATCGAGGGCACGAGCATCTTCGACGAATACGTGCCCGACCAGCTTGGGGGAGTGCTCAAACCAAATGTCACCATCCCTGGCGAGGGCATCCACGGCCTGGCGACAGCCTACATGCAAATCGCCAGCGGCATCGTGGACGTGGCCGTGGTGGAGGCGCACAGCAAAGCATCCAACGTGCTGACCCTGCCCCACATCACCGCCTATGCCATGGACCCGGTCCTCAACCGTCCCCTGGCGGCCAACCCGGTGTTCATCGCTGGCATGGAGATGAACCGCTACCTGCACGTGACCGGCGCCACGCGAGAGCAGTGCGCCCTGGTGGTGGCTAAGAACAAGCGCAATGCTATCTACAACCCCACTGCTGCCTACGGGGCAGCCGTCGAGCCGGAGGATGTACTCCATTCAGAGATGGTGGCCTATCCGTTGACCCGGCAGGACATCAGCCACCACGCCGATGGGGCCATCGTGCTGGTGTTGGCGGCAGCGGACGTGGCCGAGAGCTTGACCGACATGCCCATCTGGATCCGGGGCATCGGCTGGTGCAACGACTCGCCAACCCTGGAGACACGAGCCTGGGCGCGGGCTATCTATGCCGAACAAGCGGGCCAAATGGCCTACGAAATGGCCGGCATCCGCAATCCAATGCAGGAAATTGACTTCGCCGAGATTGACGACACCTTCTCCTACAAGGAGTTGCAGCATCTGGAGGCACTGCGCTTCTGCCGCTTCGGCGAGGCAGGTCTCATCACCGAGGAAGGGGTGACGGAGATTGACGGCGAGTTGCCGGTCAACGTCTCTGGCGGCAGCCTGGGATGTGGCCATTTGCTGGATGCTTCGGGGCTGGCGCGGGTGGTGGAGGTGGTGTTGCAACTGCGCGGCGAGGCCGGCCCGCGGCAACTCCCCGACGTGGAAACGGGCCTGGCCTTCGGCTGGCGAGGCGTGCCGACCACCAGCGGCGCAGCGGTGATCTTGAGCACGTAGGCTTATAACGGGCACACTAACCACCACAGCCACGCCCACTAGCACGGCGACCCCCACGGCTACACCTACTAGCGCAGTGACCCCCACAGTCACACCGACTACCACAGCGACACCAACCAGCACACCCACGGCCACAGTCACGCCGCCGACTCACTTGATCTACCTGCCCATCATCCTGAAGAACCATTTATAATAGAAAAAGGACAGAAGGGACACGGCAAGTGTTCCTTCTGTCCTCTCAAGGCGATCGAGGCCGACTAGTATCCTCTCGTGGGTGCTTGACCAGTCCCCTGATCCACCTGGTCTCCACCTGGGCCAAGCTAATCAAATGGCTGCGAAGTTGAAGAGGTGAACCACCTCTAATAACATGACCCTCACCCACCGGGTGTAGATGTGGCTGTCGGCGTAGCCGTGGCTGTCACCGTGGATGTAGCCGTGGTTGTCAGCGTGGCTGTAGGCGTAGCTGTTGGCCAGGGGTTGGCGATGATGGTGACAAAGCGTATGAAAGGGGCATGAAACCCATCGTCTACCACGGCCTGGTTGGTGATGGGGCTGTCATGGGGGATGGGCGGCGTCGGTCCGCTACAGCCGAAGGTGATGGTGCGTGTTTCCCCACCAGCCAGTGAACCGGCCCAGGTGATGGTATCCGTTTCCAGATTATAAACAGCGCCGCCGGTCACCGTGCCATCGAGGTAGGTCAAGAGCGAAGGCACCACATCTGTGATCTGGACGCTAGCGGCCACGCCCGGACCGCTGTTGTGCAATTCAATGGTGTAATAGACCGACTCGAAGTAGTCTATTGTAGCGCGATCGGCCGTCTTGCTCGATGCGGTCAGGTCAGGTAGAGCTGTGGTAGGCGTAGCCGTCGGCGTCTCGGTAGGTGTGGCGGTGGGCGTGGCTGTCGGCGTGACCGTAGGTGTCTCTGTAGGTGTAACTGTCGGCGTTGGGCTTTGTTGGACAATTATCAGGGGATTGCCGATACGATCCCATGTGGTGCTCAGGGTGTAGAAACAAGCTGGGGCGTACTCTACCAGCCCTGTGACCTTGAGGTGGTGGGTGGTGTTAGGCAACAAGTTGATGGTCACGTAGGCTGGGTTCGTATAGGCGTCAAAGAATCCATTGACTACGGTTGTCCCTGCCTCGCTCGTCACGGTCACAGTCCGACCTCGTCCAAGGTACACGGTCACGGTCTGAGTCAAAGCGAAGGTCGGCGACGTGACCGGATCGACCCACAGGGGTTCCGGGGTTGCTGGTGGAGGACACGTCGGCGTGGGCGTGACAGTTGGTGTCGCCGTTAGCGTTTGTGTCTCGGTTGGCGTTGGTGTGCTGGTAGCTGTTGGAGTCCAGGTTGGAACGGGCGTACCGTAGTTCTTCAAGACCAGGGGCAGGAAAACCTCGAACGGGAGGGGGATGACAAGACGAGCGTCGTCCCAGTAAGAATCATTGTGCTTCACGCACCACTCCGGCGCTGCTTTGGTGAACACGGTCACGTGGTCAGCTTGAGCTACGGCCGCCACCGAAAGCCACACGTGCTCGTCGTAGTGCTCGACTCCGCCACTCCAGACGATTTGATCCGAGAAGGGGTCTGTGCCCCCGTAGGGGTCTATGCCCACCGAGAGCCAGTATTTTCCGGGAAGGGTTGAGTGGTGGGGGTCGGACACCGAACTGGACCACACCACCACCCAGATGGAGAACTTCACCTGGCTCCCCTCCGGCACCGCCACTCGCTGATAGAGGCCCGCCGTGTGGGTGGAGAACAAAGTAAACATCTTCTGAGCATATCGGCCCGATCGGACGCGCTGAGGATCAGTGAAGACATATCCGTCCTCAGGCTTGTATTCAGGCCGAAAGTTGTAGCAGCAGAGGCCCTCCCTGCACTGATCACGGTTATCATACCAGAGCTCCCAACCATTAGCTATGGTCAATTCGCCCTTGGGCCCCTCCCAGAGTGCGTAGGGGTCCAGCCTTTCGCTGTACCCATCTTCGAAGCCGGGGTTCGTTAGCAAGTTGTAGGAACCATCGGCTTGATTTGACAGGGCCAAGCTGATTATCGTACCTGCTACAGTAAGCAGAAGCATAGCCACGAGAATGCTCATCAATCGCTGCGGTCGCATTTTCCCCCTCCTCTTTTTTCGTTTATTTCGCGTTCTCTCCCTTCGGTGATGAGCTTAGTATAGCAGATTTCAGGCTGCATTGCAAAAGACCATCATCAACTGGAATTTGACCTCCTGGCACGCAATACGCATCACGTTTGACGTTTTACGTCTTGATATTTCACGGCCGATTAGTAGGAATTCTAAGGGAAGGAGTGTTAAGATGCTTATTGCCATACTATCAGACATCCACGACAACATCTGGAAACTGGAGGAGGTCTTGAACGAGCTGGGAGAAGCCGAGGAGTTGATCTTCTGTGGTGACTTCTGCGCCCCATTTACCCTGGCGCAGATCGCTGATGGCTTCGCCGGCCCTATCCACGTCGTCTTTGGCAACAACGATGGGGACAAGATCTTTCTCTTCCGGGTGGCAACCCAAGCCGGCAACGTGACCCTGCACGGGGAGTTCGCCGAGCTGGAGCTGGACGGCAGGAGAATCGCCGTCATCCACTACCCCGCCATCGCCATCGGACTGGCCGCTGGCGACCGCTATGATCTGGTCTGCTTTGGCCACACCCACCGCGTTGCCGAGGAGATGGTCGGGGACACTCTACTCCTCAACCCCGGCGAGGTCATGGGTCGCTTCGGCCGTTCCACTTACGTTTTGTATGACACTGATACGGGCAAAGCCGCTCTGCAAGAAATCTGAAGTCTCTTCGATGGCGATCCGCATGGATCAAATGTCTCGCTGAGAAACTAGAAGGGGCAGGTCATGCATTGACCGGCCCCTATTCTGTACGGAAGCGAACTATCACTGCCTGTCGAACTTCTGGGCGTGGTGGTTAGGAGTGGTTCTTCAGGATGAGGGGGAGGTAGATTCTAGAAACTCCCTCGAAATCAAGATGGCTGTAGGCCGCCGTGGTATGCGCCATCTGCTGATGGTCAACTATGGTGCCATCTGCGTCCAAGAGAGCTACCGAGGCCACTTGATAGGGGCCGTCTACTCCGTGCTTGAGGATAGCGCCTCCAGAGAAGTCCAGGCTAATAGCACTGGGTCCCACGAGCAGGTTTAGATCTTGGATGATGCTCTCGATTGTGCCTCCCTCACTGTCCTTAAGATTGGCTATTAGACGATAGGAGCCTGCTTGCCCCACGTCCACTCGAAGGCTAACACGGAGAAAATCATAGTCCCCATCACCATCCACATCCAAGCCTTGGTCACTGTAGCTAGCAGCGTCTATAGTAGTTCCGCCATGCTGGAACTGCCTGTAGTTATAGGCGCGTGTCAGGAAGGCATCGTAGATGAAGTCAATACGGTTTCTATTTGCATCTTCTATGCGCAGAGCCTTCAATTTATAGGGTCCGTTCTGCCGATGTTGGAAAATGAGCTGCCCGTCGAAGTCCAAATTCACAGTCTGTCCACCCATAGACAGCGACGCTGTCGTTCTGGCCACAGCGATGGCTTCCGAGCCTTCGAGTTCACCGGTGACGGTGTAGGTTCCAGCCTCTTGCACTTCAAGACCTAGAGTAATCCACAAGAGATCATACAAACCATCTGTATTCGTATCAACGCCTGTGTCGCTGAAGCTCTCCGAGAACTCCACAAGTCGAGGGTCAAAGTCGGTAGCTCGGTAGCCGGCTGTAGTGTGTGCGTTATTGGCCCCATCCTCTAATTGCTCCTCATCCCCTACTCGTAATTCGATTCGGCTGATCTTGTACGGTCCGTTTAGGCCTGAGCTACGAATCACCTGACCATTGAAGAACAAATCAACTGTGTGAGTTCCCGTGATTAACGTTCCCGGCGTGCTGGCCCAGGCAATTTCCTTCCCTATCCCATCTTTTAGCCAGCCAACTAGGTTATAGACCGCTGTTTGAGTAACCTGGACACCTACAGAAACCTTCAGGCTATTGAAGAGTCCATCACTATCTGTATCGACACCGGTGTCGGAGTAGCTTCCAGTCAGCTTAGCCATGCCAGATGCGAGCAAGGCAGCGGTTCCGTATGGAGCGTAAGGTCCGGCCGGACCACTTCTAGCGCCAAGTTCACTTGCCTTTACTTGAGCTAGCGTGGTTTCTGCAAAGGGAGGATTGCTTTGCTTTCCTGGATTCGCCCAATCATTACTGGCGTTTCCTGTCCGTCCATTGCTATAGGTCATCGCTGCAAATTCATTATCGCCGTAAAACGCATATTCGAGAGATTTATACCTTGCCAAATTGCAGCTATCCACTGCGCCAGTAGAAGTAGTAGTAGTAGACACTTCGTAATCATCAGGAAGTTTATCATTACAATCACTGCAAAAGTTTCCATTGGCATCCACGTGTCTATCCGAGTCTGTCAAGCCCTGCCACCCTGCTGGAGGGGGAGAGTTCCACTGAAGGTCAATCCACCTGTGGTGATTCTCATGTTCAAATACTTCTGTTGCGGTATCAATTCCCTGAGCACCCCCGAAATTCCCACCGGGACATCTGTTGGCGACAGCAGGGACATTTATCCCACCTGGATAGTGAGTCCCCGCTGCTGAGTTACCCAGCTCGATTATGCCTGGGGTACAATTCCAGCAGCCGTAGGCGCTCATGGTTGCGTTATAGTTCGCTTGAGCCAACTGGGGAACAGCTCCATCATCCCGCCGCCAGTACTGGAACCAGTTAGGAAGGTCGTCCCCATCGTCGTCTCCCCACGAACCGGGGCTTCCTTTCCTGAAGAAAACTTTGTACTTATGATCCTTAGAGACCTGTCCGGTCAAGCCACTGACCGTTTGTTTGAAAGTGATATTGAGAGTGACGTTCTTCTCGCCGTATGTGCTGGGGGCAGGGCCGGGACCGGTATTCGGTATGTACTCGTGGACGCACGTTTTTTGAGGTGGGGGTGGTGTTGGTACGGGTACGGGAATGGGGCCAGGAGTGAGGTCCCCGGTCCAGCTACACTTGGTCAGTTCGTAGCCCGTTTTCACCTCGATCTCTGCTTCTAGTCGTACTGGGCTACCAGTCTCGGGGTTGTTATTGGTCGTCCCTATACCTTGAACTTTGATCTCCTTGATCTTGACCGCATCTTCCACGATTTGTCCTACTTTTAGCACAATAGACCTGATTATGCCTGGATTTGCCGGCACCTCACGCCACGCTCCACTGGCATCCTGATAGGCCACATCTAGATCATACTGTCCTACCTGATCGAAAAGCCGGCTCTGGCGATACTCGTACTCCTGTCCGGGCTGGAGTGTGGGATCAACATATATGAAATCTCGCACGATGCCGTCCGGACCTCGGCCCCGGACAAATAGCTGCCGGGGCGTGTAAGCGAGAGGTCCGAAGTTCTTGACCGTGAAAGTCGCCTCGACGGGTGCGCCGACCTGGGCCGGGTTGGGGTTTACCGACAGACTACCAGTGACGCGAAGGTCAATAGCATGTACAGTCAGCCATGCTTCGCGCGATTGGCCTGGGTCAGATGGGACATCCGGCCAGTTGCCTTGCATGTCCTGATAGGCCACGAAGAACAGGTATTGCCCGGGCGGCTCATTGAGGAAGCGCCGGCGGCGATTGTCCAATGGCAGTTCATAGTCCTGACCTGGCTGGATTGTGACCGGTGTTTGAATGAGAGGGAAATCAGTAACCCGGCCGGGCTGGTCTGGATGCGGGCCACGCCCTCCAATGCCCAACTGTTGGGTCGTGAAGGGCTCACTCCCGTAGTTGTGCAACTTAACTGTAGCGATGACCTCCTCATCCTGATAGACTGCATTCTTGGACAATTGCAGGCTGGCGCTCACCCGCAGGTTGGGTACTATCCGTATATTGTGCACCACAGACGGCTGGTTGATGGTGAGTGAGGCAGAATAGCGGGTGTAGCCTGTCAGTCGAGCCTCGATAGTGTAATTTCCATAAGGCAAGCCGCTAAAGGAGAAGTTGCCAGCCTGGTCTGTGGTTGTAGACCGTGATACGGGTCCAGATAGGGAGACGGTTACCCCGCGCAGCCCCTTGTTTGCCCCATCACCATGGGTGACAACCCCTGTCAAGGTAGCAATGTCCACAACCTGGAGGATTGCCTCCCTGCTTACCCCAGGGTCAGCAGGGATATCATGCCAGTGGCCATCGTAATCCTGATACACTACCCCAAAGTGATACTGCCCAGGAGCGGAGAAAGAGCGTGTGCCGGTGTAGGTGTAGTCGTGGCCTGGGAGTAGGGTGAAGGGGCCTTGCACGAACGGGAAATCTTGGATGTCGCCCTCTCCTCCAGGTCCTCGCCCACCAACACCGAGGAGTTGAGCATCAAATGCAGCATTGCCATAGTTGTGAATCGTAAAGTTGGCAGTCACATCCTCGCCGGGCATGGCGCTGGTCTTAGACAAACTAAGGCTGCCGCTAACGCGAACATTAGGAGCAAGTACCTGTACCCGGAGTTCATATGAATCATTACCATTCCACGCTGTACTCCTGCCAATCGCTTTGATATACAGGTCGGTTCCGAAGTGGGGGATGCCGCTGACCGTATAGTCGATCTGCTCATCGGTGGTTCCAGAGTTCATAGAGCTACCTATCTGATTGTAGTTCTCGTCGTAAAGGTAAAGATCGTAGTTAGCAGGTAGACTGGTCAGTCGCGCGGTAAGGCGGTCACCCAACAGGGCATGGATCTTGAAGTAGTCTTTGTCGCCGCTGGGACAGATGTAGCCCCTATAAGTGATATCCTTCTGGATCGAATAGGCTTGCTGGAAGCTGTCGTTAGGCTCGTAGGGATCATCATTACAAACTGGGGCCACATTTACCCACGTCTCATCCCAGGTTAACCGCCAACTGTACCCACAGGCCACACACTCATAGACGTCAAGGCGATAGGAGTGAGTGCCTGGTGGCTCTCCTACATCGCGCCAGTCGAGGCAGTAATTACCCCCCTGGGTCACGTTCCCATAGGCTAACAGGGCGCTTCCTTGGGAGGTCGTCTTCCAGATCTCAATATAGGCGGCCCGGCTGACCCAAAAGCAAAGCTGGAGCGGGTCCCCAATGCGGTAGGTTGCTCCCTCTCCCCTGTCTGGCCAAATTTGAGCTGAAGCCGGTCCACTATCTCTTACGTAGAACCAAGTGGAGGCCGAACTCGTGACCTGACCGCCTTCAATCATCTCAATGGTCAGCCAATGGTTACCTGTAGGCAGCCCAACCACACTCCAGGGAAAGCACCCACCAGTGCCATCGTCGTACCCTTGAGCAATAATGCTGTCGCATTCCCAGGTCTCAAGCCAGATTCGAATATAGACAGGGTAAGGGACACCATAGCAGATTTGGATAGGCTCGCAGGTCCAATAAGTTGCCCCCTCACACCGGTCAACCGAAATCCAAAGAGTGTAAGGGCTAGCTAGTTTGGGCTCAGGGCTAGGTTTTGGGGTTGGGGTGCCTTCAAAAGGGAAAACAACAGGAGTAGGGGTAAAGGCGGCAGGAGTAGGGGTTAGGGCGGTTATTTCCTCAAGTCTCGCCGCGGGGCTATCGGCAGTGGCAGGGGAGAGAAGAAGGAGCGTTAGAAGCATTCCAACGCTTACAAAAAGAACACACATTGACTTCCGCATTGATACACCTCCTGAGACATTTGGCCCTGATCTCAATAGCTTTGAAACCAACAAGCCGAAATCAAAATTCCCGCCGTTGTGGGATAACCTTCGGCAGCTACTGAGAGACCTCTTTGCTTTCCACCGTTACAGTGTGCTCAAGGATGACGTTCTGTCTATGCTATATTATATCACAGCAAGACGGTTTTGTCTACAGCCAATTTGCCCTCGAACTGAAATACACACCGCGCATGTCTCTCTTGCCAGATAAGGTGAAGTGAAGTATAATAAACTTGCTTGCTAACACCCCAGGAACCAGATGAGGTGTTTCAACGTCTTACCTTTATGACCATCAGACCAAAGACCACCAGACCAATTGAGGAGGTTCTGCCATGAAAAAGTATTACACGCCTATTGTAACTTTGGTTATCTGCACGATGGTGATTGGTGGGTTCTTGAGTGCCTGCGCTGAGAGAACTCCTACCCCGACGGCTACGCCTGCACCCACCCACACCCCTGCGCCTACCCCTACCCCTGTTCCTACCCCTACTCCCCTACCGCCAGTATCACCGCAAGTGCTCCGCCGAATGCCAACCCCCGGCGAGGAGCAGGGCCTGACGGCGCCGGTGGTCATCGCTTT
>CAYUPJ010000036.1:0-25429 GCA_964446635.1 uncultured Anaerolineae bacterium | reverse complement strand
TAGAATGGCGGGCTGCGCCATGGCCGACTCGCAATGACACGGGCTGAGCAGTTACGTATAATGTTCGTCAAGAGTGTGGTAGTGTCAATTGAGAGGAGACATCCATGTTCGGTTTTGACCGTATCACCTCTGATCCAAACATACTTGGCGGGAGGGCCTGCATCCATGGGATGCGCATTTCGGTGTTGCTCATCGTCAACCTGGTAGCCAGGCGCAGGATACCCTGCCGTGGGTGCACTTGGTAGGAGAGTAGGAAGAAGTTTGGCAGGAGGTCAAAATGGGAGTTATTACACTTGAGGTGCCTGAGTCTCAGGTAGTTGAGTGGGTGCGGCAACTCTCGCCTGTGGCCAAGCAGTCCGTGTTGAGGGCACTTATCCCACGACTCGACGAGCTTGAGGCCCTGGTAGACTACGGAGGCCAGCGAGTGCGCGCTCTCTGCGCCGAGCGTGGCCTGGACTGGGATGGCCTGGCCGAAGACGAGCGCCAGCAGTTGATTGACGAACTGCTCCACGAGGCGTAGCTATGCCCGAGCGAGTAGTCTTCGATACCAACATCTGGATATCTGGCTTACTGTGGCGCGGTCAGCCATATCGGTGCCTGCTGCTGGCGCGTGCTGGAGTCGTTCAACTCGTGTATTGCCAGGCTATGGCAGCCGAACTATCTCGGAAACTGCGCCAGGTATTCGGCTTCTCGGAGAATCATATTCGGGCCGTCATGCACGATCTGCGACGCGTGGCTAAGAACGTGGAGATTACTGGCGACCTTCGTGTGATCGCTGACGACCCGGACGACGACAAGTTCGTGGAATGTGCGCTGGTGGCTGGTGCCTCGCTGATTGTGTCTGGTGATCATCACCTACTCGCTCTCGGTGAGTACGAGGGTATCCAAGTTCTTTCTGCCGCCGAATTCGTTGCACGTTTCGCCTGACTTGCACCAACTAGACTTACAGTTCTTCGCCCAGGGCATTCCGGATAGTGAGGAAAGGATCTCGTCGCATGATGAAGTACAAATGGAAATTTCTGTTCGGCGGCCTGGCAGGTGCTTTGGTCGCCGCCGCGTGGTGGCTGTACAATCGCCGCTCACGTGAACGCACCCCAAGCCACGAAAGCGTTGATGACCCGGAGGTCGCACGAGCCTACGGGTGGGTGGCGGCGACGCCGCAAATGCAGTTGCTGCGCTGGTTCGTGGCCCGCCGCGCCGTCGGGATGACCAGGCGCGGGGAGGCAGCGGACCTGGGATGCGGCCCAGGCCAGTTGGTCATTGAGCTGGCCCGGCGGTCAACTGGACTACACGTGACGGGCATTGACCTATCGGACGAGATGCTGGCTCAGGGCCAGGACAATGCCCGGCGCGCTGGCGTGGCGGACCGGGTCTCGTTCCGCCGGGGAGACGCGCAGCAGATTCCGTTCCCCGATGCCTCCCTGCACCTGGTGGTCAGCACCTTGTCGCTGCACCACTGGAGCGATCCGGTGGCGGTGCTGGACGAGATCGCCCGCGTCTTGCGCCCTGGCAGTTCGTTCTTGGTCTTTGATCTGCGCCGTGACATGGCTGCCCCGTGCTGGCTGCTGTTGTGGTTCGCCACTCACGTTGTCGTGCCAGCCGCATTGCGCCGGGTGAGCGAACCGTTGGGCAGCCGCAACGCAGCCTACACCCCCCAGGAAGCGGCGCGCCTGGCCGAGCAATCGCGCTTGAGCGGTTGGCGCATCACCCGTGGGCCGCTGTGGCTGACTATCGAAGGGACGGCCTGAGTGTATGCAAACACTAACGTTTGCTCCAGGCACTGTTATCACCAATCGCTCACGGCTCTGGCGGGTAGACGCCCAGGATGGGAATGTCCTGGTTGCCACGACCATTGATGCCGGCCAGCCTGAGCAGCAGAAGTTCTATATCCCCTTCGAGAATATCACGCCTAGCCGATTGATCCTTCCCTCCGCCGACCGCCTGGGCCACATTCAGACCCAGGAACTCCTGTTGCAGGCGTATCGCCTGAGCCTGCTGCACGGTGCGGCGCCGTTGGTCAGCCTGCAGCGGTCACGGGTGATCCCCAAAGATTACCAACTGGTGCCGGTGGTGATGGCCCTGGAAATACCGCGGGTGCGCATGCTCCTGGCCGATGACGTTGGCCTGGGCAAAACCATCGAGGCGGGCCTGATTGCTACCGAACTCCTGGCCCGCCAGATGGCCAACCGGATGTTGGTCATCGTTCCCGCCAGCCTACGCGAACAGTGGCGCGAGGCCCTGGACTACTTCTTCCACATTGACGCCCGCATCATGTCTTCGCGGCACCAGCGGGAGATGGAGCGAGAACTGCCAGCCGGCGCCAATCCCTGGGAATACTACCGCTGCCTGATCACCTCGGTGGACTACGCCAAGCAACCAGCCATCAAGAACCAGATTCTGGAGCAGCGCTGGGACATCGTGATCTTCGACGAGGCGCACCAGGTGGCTAAGCCACATCAGAGTGGCCCGGATCAAACGGTGCGGATGGACCGCTGGGAGCTGGCCCAGGCGCTGGCGCCTCACGCACGCCATTTACTGCTCCTCACAGCGACGCCGCACAATGGCTACAGCGACTCTTTTGCCAGCCTGCTGCGGATGCTGGACATCGGTGCTGTTGAAGGCCCGCAGCACAGTCCTCTGATCATCCGATCCGCAGCCCAGCGGCACGTGTGCCAGCGGCGACGGGAAGACGTGGAGCTGTGGTTCCAGGACGATCCCACCAAGAGCCCTTTCCCCAAGCGGGACCAGGCTGAAGTGATCGTTGCACCAAGTCAATACGAGGCCGAAGCCATTCGGGCGGTGCAGGAATACGGCGAGCGGGTGCTGGCCAGAGCGGCCGAGGCGGACCGGTCGTCCATCCTGGCCCACTGGACGGTGATGCACTTCCACAAACGCGCCTTGAGCTCACCCGCCGCGCTACGCCAGTCGCTGAAAAACCGCCGAAAACGGTTGGAGGACCGGCTGGCGCGGCGTTTGGCCGCCGAAGGCGAGGAGGGCATTCCCCCGAACGTGGCGCGGGCCAACGTGCTGGACGAGGACACCGGCGAGCGCATAGACGATGAGGAGGCCGGTCGGCGATTGGAGCGCACGTTCTTCGGCGCGACCGAGGAAGCCATTCGTCACGAACTGGAAGAACTAGAGGCGGTCCAGGCCAAGGCCGAGAAGGTAACCCCCAGCCGGGACAGCAAGCTACAGAAGCTGCTGGATGCCACTCTGCGCGAACGGCTGCGCACGTATCCCAAGGTCATCATCTTCACCCGCTACGTGGACACGCTGAACTATCTGGCCGATCAGATCGGTGGTGACAGGCACTATAGTTATGTCACGCTGGTGACCATTGAGGGCAGTATGAACGAGCGCAAGCGCCGCGAGCAGTTCCTGGCCTTCGAGCGCGCGGAGAAAGCGGTGCTCATCGCCACCGACGCCATCTCCGAGGGCATCAACCTGCAGCACGCGGCAGCGCAGATCATCCACTACGAATTACCTTGGAATCCCAACCGCCTGGAGCAGCGCAATGGGCGGGTGGACAGGTTCGGCCAGCGTAAGCCCGTAGTTCACATTCGCACCATGGTCATGGACGAGACCCTGGATGCGGCCATCCTGAAGGTTCTCATCGAGAAGGCCTACCGCATCCGGCGCGACTATGGTTTCTCCCCGCCTTACTTCGGCGATGAGACCGATGTGCTGGAGTTGATCCGCCAGCACGATATCCGCATTGGCCCGACGCAACTGAGTCTGTTTGAGGATTGGGGTGGGGCAGGTAGCCCAGAGTTCACCGAATTACCAGAGCAAGACCCTTTCTCCGAGGAGACACTAGAGCGCATCAAGAGCGATAGCTTCTACGGTCAGGCTCACATCAGCCTGCCGGAGATCGAGCGGCGCCTGCAGGAGACGGCCGAGACTGTCGGCTCGCCGCAGCAGATCCAGGATTTCGTGTTCAGTGGCCTGAACCGCTTCAGATGTCGGGCGACGAAGAACGACGATGGTTCCTACCGCATCGCCATCACCGATCCCAGTCTGCAAACGGCGTCGGTGGGTGAGGTCATCGAGCGGGCGACCTTCGACCCTGAGGCGGCCCTCGACGATCCCGACCTGGTGGGATTGGACATCGGTCACCCGCTGTTGCGGCGGCTGATCGAGGAGGTGAAGCAGAACGCCTTTCTCCAGGCGGAGCACTACGGCCGCACGGCCTACGTGGTCACGCGGGCAGTGAATGAAGTGACGGCCTTGATCCACATCCTGGCCCGCTACGTGGTCAACACCGACCCCATCTCCATCATCGAAGAGCTACTGCCGGTGGCCGTGCCACTGTACGGCGGTAAGCTTGGCTGGGGGGAAGCGGTGCGCCCGCTAGTCCAAGCCGAGCCAACAGCCGAGACGTTACCTCCTGTTGATGTCCTGGAAGATCTGGCACTCGTCTTGGAGTTGGAAGGACTGGAGAGGCTGCTGGAGACAGCGGTAAACGCCCGCCTGGAAGAGCTGATCGCTGAGCGACGCAAGTTGAAGCAGCAGATGCAAGCACAGGGTGGGGAGCAATTGGCCTGGCTGCAAGGAATAGACGATGTATCGCCAGCCTCGTTCGATCTATTGACGGTACGGCTGTTGTATCCGGCGCTGTGAAAACATAGAACGCCGGCTGGACGGGAGAAGTATGACTTGAGTGGTGAAAGTCTGGTATTTCGAGTGCATGCGATCCAACGCATGTTTGAGCGTGAGATCGGTAAAGAGGACGTACGCCAGGCACTGGTGACGGGTAAGACAATTGAAACTTACCCCGACGATAAGCCCTATCCCAGCCGATTGGTGTTGGGATGGAGTGGCTCGCGGCCTATCCACGTCGTAGTAGCTGATCATCCGGCTCGCCACGAAACGATCGTCATCACCGTATATGAGCCAGATCCGGCCCGGTGGGAACCAGGCTTTGAGAGAAGGAGGCAGTTATGAAGTGCGTGATTTGCAAGCAAGGAGAGACCCGGCCCGGTCAGACGACGGTAACCCTGGAACGTGGTCACACGGTGCTGGTCTTTAGGAAGGTCCCGGCCCAGGTGTGCGCTAATTGTGGTGAGGCCTACGTTTCCGAAGAGGTCACCGCACAACTGCTGGAAGCAGCCGAGGAAGCAATGGAGGCCCGGGTGCAGGTAGACGTACGAGAACTCGTTCCGGCAACGGCTTGAGCGAAGATGCCTGATGTGCTGAATGGGCAAGAGGAAAAGCCGACGGACGTTCAAGTATTTGGTGAGGTGTCATGACCACACCCACCCACATCACCACCTCCGGCGGACTGATCAGCGCCGCTTTCATAGAGAACATCCGCGAACTCAGCACCCGCCAGCGTGGGGTTGCCCCTGAGTCGTTTGCCCTGCCCTGGGCGGAGGCGCCCAAAAGCCCCGCCGCGCTGGAGGAGGATATCGCCGCGGCCTGGGAACTGCTCCTGGAGCGCTGGGACGCGGTCCACGCCGACCTGCCGATGATGGACGTCTCCCAGGCCCGCGCTCGCTGGCTGCTGCCCCTCCTTCAGTTGCTGGACTTCGATCCGGTCTACTTGCGCGGTGATACGGCGCTGGATGGGGCAGGCAAGTTGCGCTATCCTCTGTCCCACCGAGGCTGGGACGGAGATGGGGCACCCGTCATCCACACCGTCATTCCCTCCCAAGGTCTGGACGATCGTTCAGGGGCTGGTCGAGGCATGAAAGCCAAGTCCCCCCACGATATGCTCCAGGCCTTCCTCAACGCCAGCACCGCCGACCAGTGGGCCGTGCTGAGCAACGGCATCCTGCTGCGCCTGCTGCGCGACTACCACCACACCTTCACCAAGGGCTACGTCCAGTTCGACCTGGAGAACATCTTTGAGACTCGCAACTACGGCGACTTCCGCGCCCTGTACCGCCTGTGCCACGCCAGCCGTTTTCTCCCCGAGGTGCCAGGCACTTCGGAAGTGCCTGGCACCTGGTGCCCGTTGGAGCAGTTCTACAAGGACTCCATCGCCACGGGGATCAGGGTGGGCGAGGATCTGCGAGGACAGGTCCGCCAGGCCATTGAGACGCTGGGCAACGGCTTCTTGGACGGTGACCTGATCCGTCGCCTGCAGACCTCCCCCCTGAAGTCGGGGGGGACCGAGGGGGGGCAAGCCCTTTGCCGCCGCTACTATGCCGAGATCCTACACATCATCTACCGCATCCTGTTCCTGCTCTTCGCCGAGCAGCGAGGGATGATGCCCGGCCGCGATTCCCTCTACGCCGAGGCCTACTCCATCGCCCGGCTGCGCGCCCGCGCTGAGGGGGATATCCCCCGCCAGGACGACTTCACCGACCTGTGGGAGGGGCTCAAGGTCACCTTCCACATGGTGCGAGAAGGGGTGCCAGACCTGGGCGTCTTCGGCTACGACGGGATGCTCTTCGAGGATCTCCCCCTCGCCCCAGGTGGGGAGAGGGGATCGGGGAGTGAGGGGCAAATGTCGCTCCTGGCAGGGCACGCCTGCCGCAACAGCGACTTGCTGCGGGCCATCCGCGCCCTGACCCTCATCGAGCGGGAGGGACTGCTGCAGCGCATCTCCTACGCCGACCTGGGGGTGGAGGAACTGGGCTCGATCTACGAGAGCCTGTTGGACTTCACGCCCCGCGTCAGCACGTCTCCAGAGAACGTGAATGGTCGCGACATTCCAGCCAACACTCCTTCGACAACCCTTCGACGGAGCTCAGGACAAGGCTCAGGACGGCGTTTCTTCCTCGACCCGCGCGGCTCGGAGCGCAAGACCACCGGCTCCTACTACACCCACCCCTCGCTGGTCAACGAGCTGATCAAGAGCGCGCTGCTGCCGGTGGCGCGGGATCGGCTGGCAGCGGCTGGGCTACCGGTGATCGAGGAGGAGGCCATCGGCGAGGCCACGGCGGGCCTGCTGACCGACTACACCGGCCTGACCGACGAGCAACGCCGTGCCGGCGAAGCGGCCCTGTTGACGATCAAAGTCTGCGACCCGGCGGTGGGCAGCGGCCACTTCCTGGTCAAGGCCAACAACGCCCTGGGAGCCGAGCTGGCCCGCATCCGCACCGGGGACGAGTATCCGACGGAGGCGGAGGTTCAGGCTGCCAAGCGGGACGTGCTGGCCCACTGCATCTACGCCGTGGACGTGAACCCCATGGCGGTGGAGCTGTGCAAGGTGAGCCTGTGGATCAACGCCAGCGTGCGCGACAAGCCCCTCAGCTTTCTGGATCACCACATCAAATGCGGCAACTCGCTCATCGGGGCCACGCCCGAATTGATGGCGGAGGGGGTACCCACCGACGCCTTCCAGGCCGTCACGGGCGACCACCGGCCTGCAGTGAACGCCGTGCGGGCGCGGAACCGCGCGGAACTGGAGAACTGGAAGGCAGGTGGGGTACAGGGCATCCTCTTTCAGGTGACGTTGTACGAACCGAGCGGCGCTGTGCGTCAGGAGTATGTGATCATCGCAGGCCTGGCCGAGGCCCAGCCCCACCTGGCCCGTGAGCGCTACGCGACCTATCTGGCCGGTGACGAGCGACGTTGCCGCAAGCTGGAGGCCGATTTCTGGACCGCGGCCTTCTTCTGGCCGTTGCTGGAGAACGCCAAATGGGCACCGACGCACAGCGAATTCGTGCGGCTTCGCGCCGAGGGCCCTGAGGCGCTGCCGCCGGAGATGCTGCCCCAGGTTGAGGCCCTGGCCGAGCAGTACCGCTTCTTCCACTGGCACCTGGAGTTCCCCGACATGTTCACCGACGACGGTTCAAGCGGCTTCGACGTAGTGTTGGGCAACCCGCCGTGGGAGCGGATCAAGTTGCAGGAGAAGGAGTTCTTCGCCGACAAGGACCCGGAGATCGCCAACGCCCGCACCGCTGCCGAGCGGCGTCGGCTGATCCGCAAACTCCCTCAGACCAACGCCGCCCTTCACACTGCCTACGTCGCCGCCTCGCGAGACAGCGAGGCCACAGCCCATTTCCTTCGCGACTCCGGCCGATTCCCGCTGACCGGTGTGGGCGACGTGAACACCTATGCCGTCTTCGCCGGCCTGGCGTGTCACATCGTGTCCACGAAGGGACGTACGGGCATTGTCGTGCCCACTGGCATTGCCACTGACTACACCTACCGTGATTTCTTCGACGACATCATAGGCAGCGGGCAATTGGTGAGCCTCTACGCCTTCGAGAACCGTGAGGGTATCTTTCCTGGTGTGCACCGCAACTACAACTTCGCCCTGATCACTTTAGTTGGGACCGACCTACCGCGTAACGAGGCTGAATTTGCCTTTTTCGTGACCCAGATTGACCACCTGCAAGACAAGCAACGCCGCTTCACGTTAGGCGGGGGTGATTTGAGACTGATGAACCCCAACACTCGCACCTGCCCTATTTTCAACACCGGCCGGGACGCTGAATTGACTCGCAGGATTTATGGCGCCTGCCAAGTCCTACACAACGAGCAGACAGGAGAGAGTCCATGGGGCATCTCGTTTCTGCGAATGTTCGATATGGCTAACGACAGCCACTTATTCCGAACTCAAGAACAATTGGAAGTGGAGAGGTTCATACCGGACGGCGACCGTTTCATGTGCAGCGGTGAGGTTCACTTGCCTCTGTACGAGGCTAAGATGATACAACAATTCGATCATCGATTCGGCAGTGTGAGGGTTAATCCTGAGAACCCGATGCGCCAAGGCATAACAGTTCTGACATCATTGAGAGAACACAAAGACACGTCATTCGTCCCCATGCCCAGATATTGGGTGTGCGAGTCTAATGTAACCGAACGAGTCGGTGAGCAAGAATGGCTGATAGGATTCCGGGACGTGACAGACACGAAAACCAATGCCCGCACTGGCATGTTTGCCCTTTTGCCTCGCGCGGCAGTTGGTCACACCATATCCCTAGCTTTCCTCAACGCAGCCAGCAATGCAAAGTATGAGTGTGCCTTCTTGGCAAACGCGAACTCCTTGGTCATGGACTATGTGATCCGGCAGAAGCTGGGAGGGCTGCACTTGAGCTACTTCATTGTCCGCCAGCTTCCGGTCTTTCCGCCCGACCGGTACACCCCCGAACTCCTCGACTTCATCGTCCCCCGCGTGGTCGAACTCACCTACACCGCCTGGGACCTGCAGCCCTTCGCTCAGGACATCCTGGACGAGGTCGGGCCGGAGACGTGGGCGCGCTGGTTCGCGGATGCGCCCGTCCACCAGGTGCCAGGCACTTCGGAAGTGCCTGGCACCTCCGGCACCTTCCCGCCCCCCTTCGTCTGGAACGAGGAGCGCCGCGCCCACCTGCGCGCCGAACTGGACGCCCTCTACGCCCACCTCTACGGCCTCACCCGTGACGAGCTGTCCTACATCCTGGACACCTTCCCCATCGTGCGGCGGAAGGATGAGGCGCGGTGGGGGGAGTATCGGACGAAGAGGCTGGTGTTGGCACAGTTTGACAAATTGTCGGATGCGCTATTATAATCCAGGGGGAGTGTGCTATGTTTCAGGTGTTATTGCCCGCTGAATTTCGTGAGCAACATCGGCGTATTGTGTTGGAATTTACCCGGCGCGGCCACGAGTTTGGTCGTGATGAGTGGCGGCAGGCTGCACGCATTGTTCATGAGGGAATCGAGTTGATCGTCATTGATTATGAAACGTGGAAGGCGAAAGTGCGACTTCGTCAAACGTCTGACATAAACGAAGAAGGAGAGAAAAGAGATGGACCAATCAACTATTGACACGATTTCTGAGCAAGAATTCGATGAAGCCATTGAGCAATACATCAGTTGGGCGTCGGAATGGGATGGCGCCTTGCCAGCGGACGTTTTCTTTGGCGTCTGGGCCGACCTCCTGCACCGGGAGCGGCCGGTTGAACTACAGGCACGCATCGTGGAGGGGCGTTTGCAACTGACCCCCATGCCGGGAAGCTCAGTCCGGGTTTGGGATAACCGCCTCTATCTGGAAGATGGGCGCGAGCTAGTGATCCGGCTGGAGGCTGTGCAATAGGTACATCTCACGTGGTTGGACGTCGCGGGGAAAAACCAATGAGTGCAAACATTACTGCAACTCTGAATACCCGCTTTGGGCTGGTGGCTTTTCGGACGGGACAGGCGGAAGCCATCCAAAACCTCCTGGCTGGCAAGCATACCCTGGTTGTTATGCCGACTGGAGCCGGCAAGTCGCTCATTTACCAGTTAGCAACGCTTCATCGCCCGGGCCTGACCATGATTATTTCCCCCCTTATCGCCTTGATGCAAGACCAGGTGGCCAGCCTAACCAGCCGTGGTATCCCCGCCACGTACATTAACAGCACCTTGGGTGCAGACGAACAAAGCCATCGGTTGCGGGCGATGGCGGCCGGTGATTTCCAGTTGGTCTATGTTGCCCCGGAACGCCTGCGCAGTGTCCCGCTCCAGGAGGTGTTGCGCCAGGTCAAAGTAGGCTTGCTGGCCGTGGATGAAGCGCACTGCATTTCACAGTGGGGGCATGATTTCCGGCCCGACTACCGGCAAATTGCTGAAGCCAGACCAATGATGGGTAATCCAGTGACCGTTGCCCTCACAGCCACGGCCACACCAAAGGTTCAAGACGACATCGTGCAGGCATTGGGTCTGACCCCGGTGCAACGCATTGTCACTGGTTTCAATCGCCCCAATCTGACTTTTGCTGTACGCTACACGGCCGATCCCACTGCCAAACTAGGCGCTCTACGCGATTTGCTGACCAATTGGACGGATGGTGCGGCCATTGCCTACGTGGGGACCCGGCGTGACGCCGAAGAAGTGGCCGAGTTCCTCCGTGACGTGGTCAACCTGGATGCGGCCTACTACCATGCCGGGTTGGATGCAGACAACCGTCACCGTGTTCAGGAAGCATTTCTCGACGGCCGCCAGCCGGTTATCGTTGCCACCAATGCTTTTGGCATGGGAATTGACCGTGCTGATGTGCGCTTGGTGGTGCATTACGCCATGCCCGGTACCCTGGAAGCTTATTACCAGGAAGCAGGACGAGCGGGGCGCGATGGAGACCCAGCCCAGGCCGTGCTGCTCTATGCGCCACAAGATCGGGCCTTGCAGGAGTGGTTTATCCAGACCAGCACGCCTACGCGCAGCGAACTCTGGACACTCTATAACAGCATAATGGGTGCCTACGGGGTTGATGTTTGGACGACTACCTATGAACTTTCCTTTAGCAGCAACCTTCCCTCGGTAAAGATAAAGGTGGGTCTGGCGCAACTGGAAGAGGCCGGGGCCCTGACGCGGCTGGGTGATAAAGGGATGCGTATGCTGTTGCGTCGGGGTGAATGGGATGAGGCGACAATTGACGCGGCCTTTGCCAACTCTGAGCAATACCGCCGCCATCGCCAGGCACAACTGGCGCAGGTGATCGCTTACGCCGAGAGCAACACCTGTCGCCGTAGTATCTTGCTGGCCCATTTTGGCGATACGGGGCCCGCTGAAGCCATACACTGCTGTGACAACTGCCTGGCGACTGTGCCTGAATCTGTGGCAATAACAAAGGGCAGCACCGATGAACCAAAGGAAACATTCCAGACTGACGAACTCACAGGGGTACACCAAATCATCTTGGCTTTTGTCAAGTCGCTTCCTGGTCAATTGCCCCGCAGTGGTGTGGCTAAACTACTTGTGGGATCGTCAGCAAGACAGACAACGCGCTTCAAAACGCATCCCTGTTACGGCCAGTTAGCCAATCACACCCGTAAGGCCATCACTCGTGAAGTAGACTCTCTGATTGAGCGAGGGTACCTGACCCTAGATGGGAGCAAAGTCACGGTAGGGTCGAAAGGCATTGTCTCGCCTGCACCTGTGCCAGTGCCTACAAAACGGGCAAGAGAGTTTGGCTCAGAACAATCGGCTACAGACCGGACCCGACGTGTCGTTGAGTTGGGTAAAGCAGGTTCTCCATCTGCCGTGCCGGAGTTAAGCGCTGCCCTGAAAGACCCCAATGGGAATGTCCGCCGATTGGCGGCTTCAGCGTTGGGGAAAATCGGCGATGCCCGTGCTGTTTCACCTCTTTTGGCCTTGTTAGAGCAAGAGCAAAAACCGCAGGTACGCCAATATGCGGTCAAAGCCCTGGGCAAAATGAGGGATCCGCGTGCTCAACCTATGCTACAGAGGATTGCCGCCAGTGAAAACGAACTATACTACACAAGAGATTCCGCCCGCGCCGCATTGAGGAAACTCAAACCTGTGCGCCGAGAAACCCCACCCGCTGAAGACAGGATCACTGCTTTTCTAGCCCGGCCACATCCACGGCCGCTTGTTGGTTCCTGGGATGCTGGTTGGGCGCTCGATTTCCATAGCCGTTTCACTGGGGCCGATTGGAGTCGCAGCCAGGTTGGTGAGTTAGCTTTTCGCCTCAAATACCGGCAAGATAAGACCGTTCTGCCGGCCCTGGTGGAGCATCTCTTGGCTCTTTGCGCTACCCATCCTGTGCTGACCAACATAGATGCACTTGTACCGGTTCCTCCTTCAAAGCCACGCGCTTTTGACCCAGTGAGGACGTTGGCTGATGCGTTAGGAACTCGGCTGGATCAACCTGTTTGGCCCGTTCTTGCCAAAACCCGCCCCAGCGCGCCCCAGAAGGATATGCGCACCCTTGTTCAGAAACAGGCCAACGTGGCCGGAGCCTTTGCTCTACAGGGGCAGGTGCGTGGTAAACGATTGCTTGTTTTGGACGATTTGTATGACTCTGGAGCAACTTTGGAAGAAGTGACCCGTGTCTTGCGCCAGGGAGGTGCCGTGCGCGTGTATGTTCTCACCTTGACACGTACCATACATGCAGATGCATAGGAGTACACCATGAGCAAAGTTCACTGGCTCGCCCTTAGCACACTGCAAGGCATTGGCGGCGTGACTATCAGAAAGCTAATTGAGCGGTTCGGGAACGTCGAGGCAATCTTTGATGCTCCAGACGCAGATTTATTATGTGTGCCACGGATAACGACCGATATCGTGGCCCGTTTGCGTGCCATTCCACTAAACAACCTGGAAGCTGAACTAACCAGCCTGGCCGACGAGGGTTTACAAGTGATAACCTGGGATGATGCGATTTATCCAGCGAATCTGAAGCCGGTGCAAAATGCGCCGCCGTTGCTCTTCATGTGCGGGGAGTTGCAAGAATGTGATACGCAAGCGGTGACGATTGTAGGAACACGCCAGCCAACACCCCAGGCGGCCCGGCTGGCTGAGATGCTTGGTCGAGAGTTGGCTGCTCGCGGATTGACCATTGTCAGTGGATTGGCAGTGGGCATAGACACGGCCGCTCATCGTGGGGCGTTGCAAGCAAAGAACGGCCGTACCCTGGCTGTGCTTGGCTCCGGGTTGCGTGTCATCCATCCCCACCAAAACATTTCCTTAGCCGAAGAAATTGCCCAACACGGTGCGCTTTTCTCTGAATTCGCTCCCAACACACGTGCACGTGGGGCCAACCTGATGGCCCGTGACCGTATTATCAGTGGTTTAAGCCTGGCGGTGATTGTGGTTGAAGCGAAAGAGAGAAGTGGCAGCCTGGATACGGCGAATAAGGCGCGCCGCCAGAAACGCCTACTCTTTGCAGTGCCGGATAGCCCAGGTGCAGATGCCCTGTTAGCCGATGGCGCTGAAGCCCTTGAACCGCAAGCGATTGATTTTGATCGGCTGAGCCAGCGTATCCATGAATACACTCTTGGCAACAACCAAACACCACAGTTAAGCCTTTGGTAGAGAAGGAGCCTGAGTAATAAAATGAATCCCTTTACCATTCTCTCCGCCGTCCAACAAGACTACCTCACCTACGTCCGCACCTTCCAGCGCTTCCAGAACCCTGAGATTCGGGACTGGGTGCTGGAACAGGTGCAGAGCGGCACGCTCCTCTGGAAGCCGCCCTTTATCCAGATTTCCCGCCCCTTCGCGCCCGGCGACGCGCTGGAGGCTCTGGTGGCTGAAGGACTGCTCCACCCTGCCACCCCGCCCATCTTCCGCCGTGATCCTGACGACTCGGCCTCGCTCCCCATCCAGCCCTACCGCCACCAGTCTGATGCCATCCGCCGTATCCTCGGCTCCCCTTCCCCACTTCCCCCCCAGAGCGGTGTCCTGAGCCTTGCCCTGAGCCCCGTCGAAGGGTTGTCGAAGGATTGGGGGGGACCGAGGGAGGGCGGGGAGGAGGCCAACGTGGTGGTCGCCACCGGCACGGGCTCTGGCAAGTCCTTTGCCTTCGGCATCCCCATCGTCTCCACGGCGCTGCGCCTGCGCGACCAGGGCGTGCGGGGCATCAAGGCCCTTATCGTCTACCCCATGAACGCCCTGGCCAACTCCCAGTACGACGACTTCGCCCGCCGTCTGCACGGCACCGGACTGCGCATCGCGCTCTACACCGGCGACACCTTCTACTCGCCCGCCGAGGCCCTAGATCAGTACCGCCGCGCCACGGGTCGCTCCACTCCCTACGACAGTGAGGTTCTCTCCCGCGAGGAGATACAGCGCAACCCTCCGGACATCCTGATGACCAACTACGTGATGCTGGAACTCCTCCTTACTCGCTTCGAGGACCGCCGTCTCTTCGCCGCGCCCGGCGTGCTGCGCTTCCTCGTAATGGACGAGGTGCACACCTATACCGGCAAGCGGGGCGCGGACGTGGCCGCTCTCATCCGCCGCCTCAAGCAACACACCGGCACCGCTGGCCATCTACGCTGCATTGCCACCAGCGCCACCGTGGAGAGCACGAGGGACGTGAGCACAGCCGAGGCTGTCGCGGACTTCGCTCAAAAGCTCTTCGGTGAGCCATTCTGGCCCGACGACGTGGTCACCGAGACCTACGAGCCCCTCCCCGACGACCTGCCGCCACTCACCCGCACGGTTGCCGATGCGCTATCCAAAGGCCCTAAAACCATCCTGCAACTCGCCCAAGATCTGAACGTCTCCCCTGAAAGCATTCAGCAGACCCTCCTCCAACCCTTCGACTACGCTCAGGACAGGCCTCCAACCCTTCGACTAGGCTCAGGGCAGGCATCCAATACCCAATATCCAGTCCCCAAACTCCACGCCTTCTTCTCCCAGGGCCGGGCCATCACCGCCTGCCTGGATGCCGCTGGCCCTCACCTCAACGACCGGGGGGAGCGCATCTGCCCGATATGTGCTCAAGAGGGACGAGAGCGACCCACCTTCCCCATGGTCTTTTGCCGCGCTTGCGGCCAGGAGTTCTACAGTGTCGCCGTAGACGAGGGAGGCCACCTCCACCCAGCCGAACTGGACGCCGTAGACGTGCCGGGACGGCCCGGCTACCTATACCCCGGCCGCTGGGACCCCGACGAGATCCCCCTGCCAGAGACCTGGCTGACTGAGCGAGGAAACATCCGCTCCCGCTACCGAGAGTTCGTCCCTCAGCCCCACTCACTCTGTCCTACCTGTGGGCGTTTGGGTGGGGACTGTGACCATCCTCGACGGGAGGCCACCTTTGTTCCTGTTCCCTTCCTCCTCTGCCCTTCTTGCGGCATCGTCCACGACCGGCGGCCCCGTGAATTCAACAAGCTGTTCACCTTCGGCTCTGTCGGCCGCTCCACCGCCACCGATGTCCTGGTCAGTGCCCAGGTGCAGAACCTGCCGGAAGGTGGACGCAAGGTGATCGCCTTCTCCGACAACCGGCAGGATACAGCGCTGCAGGCCGCGCACATGAACAGCCTGCACAACCGCTTTGCCTTCCGCCGCGCCCTATATCACACCCTGCTGGAGGGTGGGGCGACGGTGGAGAGCGGAGAATGGATGGAACTGGCCGTGGTAGGGTTGCGAGTCTTCGAGGCGATGCATCGCCACGGCGTCTTGCCGGAGTTCCGCAGCGGCCGCCGGATGTTCGGGCGCGACCGGCAGTCGGAGGCCCGCTACCAACGCTACCTCCAGTTCGTCGCCCTGCGGGAACTGCAAGCCACCCACCGGCGGACCCACCAGAACCTGGAGGACGTGGGGTTATTGGATGTAGGCTACCATGGATTAGAGGAATGCGCTGCCCATGAACCTTTCTGGGCCGACGTCCCCATCCTGGCCGATCTGGACTCTGCTACTCGTTATGACCTGTTACTGGGCTTCCTGCACCTGATGCGCAAGCGGCTGGCCGTGGCCCACGAAGCGGCCCTGCGGCCCAATGCCTTCCAGACGGAGGTGCTGGACCGGCTGGACGAGGCAGCCCACGTCCACGACGATACCTTCAGCGGCCCCATCGGCTACAGTGACGAAGCTCCCCGGTGGAGGAGCTATCTGGCGTACCGGCTCACCACTAGCAACACCCAGCCAGTCACCTGGGTGAAGCGGGTGCTAGGCGTGGATCACGCCACGGCGGCTGACCTGGTGGGGCGGATCGTAGCGAAGCTGGGGGACGAGCGGGCTGCCTTCCTGGTCCAGCACACCGTCCACGGTCCCCGCCGCGCACAGTACGACCTGTGGATGGTTAACCCTGAGGTCCTCACCCTGCAGGCTGACGATGCCACCGATCACTGGCTCTGCCCCAAGTGCCTGACCGTGCACCGCTTCCGCCGCCTGCGGGTCTGCACCGGCTCCACCTGCCGCACCACGCTCCAGGAGCGGAGCCTGGAGGGCAACTACTTCCGTCAGGTCTACACCCTGCCGTTGGGAGAGGCAGTGCCGGTGCGAGCAGAGGAGCACTCCGGGCAGGTGAGCGGCCAGGAACGACGGGAGATCGAACTGCGCTTCCGTGATCCCGATGACCCGCTCAACGCCCTCATCTGCACGCCAACGATGGAGTTAGGGATAGACATTGGCCACCTGAACGCTGTCACCATGCGTAACGTGCCCCCCAGCCCCAGCCACTACGCCCAGCGGGCCGGTCGGGCCGGGCGAAGCGGCCAGCCCTCGCTGATCAGCGTCTTCGCCGGCGTGGGCTTCGCCCGCGGCCCCCACGACCAGTACTTCTATCGCTTCCCGGAGAAGATGATCGCTGGCGCTATCGTTGCCCCCCGCTTCCGCCTGGATAACCGGGACCTGATTTGGACTCACATTCACTCCCTGGTGCTGGAGACAATGGGACTGCAGGGCGTCGAGAGACTGCCGGGGAAGACGCGTGACCTGCTGAATCTGGACCAGGAGGCATTCCCTTTCTACACCGACTGGGAGGCCACCTACCGGTCAGGGATCGAGCGGTACTTTGACGACATCGTGGCTGCCGTGGAGGAGGCCTTCGCCGAGGAGATAGCCCAGTTCGATTGGTTCGACCGGATGTTCGTCGAGCGAACGGTGCGGGGATTTGTGGATGACCTGGATCGGGCGATGAACCGCTGGCGGATGGAATACCGGAGGCTGGACGAAGAGCGCGAGGAGTTGAACCGGCTGCTGGGACGAGAGGGGGTGGATCCGGGACTGAACCGGCGGCGGGTGGTGGTGGAGGGCAAATTGCAAGCGATGCGCGAGGGGGAGGGGAACTGGTATCCCTACCGCTATCTGGGCGGCGAGGGCTTCCTGCCCGGTTACGCCTTTCCACCCCAGGCGACAGTCCTCTCCTTCGACGACCGCGAGGACGAACTGGCACGGGACCCGGCCATTGCCCTGACGGAGTACGCGCCCGGCAACTTCGTCTACTACCGGGGGCAGCGCTACGAGGTGACCCACGCCCAGCCGCGCACGCGCCAGATGCAGCCGGATGTCGAGCCGGTGGAGGTCTGCCCTGCTTGTGAGCGGGCCTACCTGGGTGCCCAAGAGACGCGGCGGGCGGCCTGTCTCTGCGGCCAGGACCTGAGTGGGGTGCATCCGCGACTGACGCTACCTTTGTCGGATATGTATGCCCGGCGACGGGCGCGGATTACCGCCGACGAAGAGGAGCGGCTGCGGCTGGGGTACGAGGTGACGCAGCACTATATGGCCGGCGGCCAGCACACCACCTACCAGGTCTCCGCCGAGGGCCGCCCGGCCTTTCGCCTGACCCTGGAGCACGAGGGGCGGGTGCTGCTGCTGAACCGGGGGGCGCGGCAGCGAGAGGCCGACCCCCGAGGCTTCACCCTGTGCAGCAAGTGCCACCGTTGGCTGATGAGCGAGGAGGCAGAACAGAAGCACCTCGGCACACCGACGCAGCGGGGGGAGTGCTCACGCAATGCCCAGGCCGGAGACTTGATCAATGGCCTGTGGCTGATGCAAACGATTCAGAGCGACCTGGCCTTGCTGGACGTGCCGTTGCCCGCGGAAGCGGAGCCCGAATCGTTCTACGCTACGCTCCTGCACACCTGGCTCCGCGCACTGATGGTTACCTTCAACCTGGACGAGAACGAGCTGGATGGCTTCCTGGCCCCTGGGCTGGAGGAGAGCGTCCCTTGCCGGCTAGTTCTCTACGAGACAACTGTGGGCGGAAGCGGCGTGCTGGCCTCGCTAGCCGAGCCGGGTCGGCTGCTCATGGCCGGGGTGCGGGCGCGAGAGCTGCTTCACGAGGGGGATCCCGAGGGCGGGTGCGAGCGCGCCTGCTACGACTGCCTGCTCAGCTTCTACAACCAGCGGGACCACGAGTTGCTGGATCGCCGCCTGGTTTTGCCGTTCCTACAGTCGCTTGAGGGGATAGTAGTTGAGCGTGTGACCGGCGAGGCCGAAGCAGATCGGTTCGACCGGCTATGGTCACAGTGCCAGTCCTCGTTCGAGCGAGAGGTCCTGCAGGCCATCCGCGACGCAGAACTGCCGCTACCTGATGAGGCCCAGAAGACTGTCTATGATGGCGACGAGTCCATTGCCACCTCGGACTTCTTCTACGCCCCACGATTGCTGGTGTTCGTGGACGGCTCGCCGCACTACAGAGATTATGTGCAGGCCGCTGATGAACATAGACGCCATCGCTTGAGAGCGTTGGGATATCGCATCCTGGTCATCACGTCGGAAGATATTGATGAGCGGCTCGAAGAGTTGGCCGGCCGGCTGAGATGAGACTGGGAGAAGCCCTACTATTCTTACCCTACCTCGTCTTGGTAGTCGAGGCGTACGCAAACTTTTGGAAGCATGAAGGACTTATGGAAGAAGAGGTTCTCCAGACCGAGACCGAAGAGGGGGTGCATCCTGAAGCAGAGGAAGAGCCCCTTCAGGCCGAGGCTGCGAAGCGGGAGAAATCCCGCTGGGAAGCGCTCTTGCTAGAGGCTGAGGTGATTGCCGCCAACCTGAAAGAGAGCGGCACCCGACGCTGAGGTACCCTGCGAAGGGGGAATGAAGCATGGACTCGGTGATCAGTCGCCTGGAAGCCGGTGTGGAGGGGAAGCGGACCCAGTTCCAAGAAGGGTTCGATGCCTTTGCTGCTCGCCACGGGCTGACCGACTGGGAGGGCTGGTTCAACCCGTATGACGAGGAGACGTACGACCTCGTTTTGCAGAATATCGGCGAAGATGATGTGGTTATGGAAATCGGCGCTGGCGACCTGCGTCTGGCCTTGCAGTTGGCGGAGCGGGCCAGAAGGGTTTACGCCGTGGAGGTCAATCCCCTCTTGATCAGCGCTGCGCTGCAGGCTATTGGCTTTGACCTACCGCGCAATCTGCTGGTCATCTGCGCCAACGCTTTGGACATCTCTTTCCCTGAGGACATCACCGTAGCCGTGCTTCTCATGCGCCATTGCCAGCACTTTGGACGATACGTGGACAAACTGCGAGCCGCTGGCTGCCAGCAATTGCTGACCAACGCCCGCTGGAAAAGCGGGGTGGAGAGCATTGACCTTACCCATCCTGGCATCCCCTTCGGGGAGGTAAGCGAGGGCTGGTACGCCTGCCATTGTGGGTCAGTGGGTTATGTGGGCCACGGTGAGCGGTCGGATACCCCAGCCGTGGAGGTAATTGACTGCCCTGCCTGTCAACCTGTGTACAATCCGACCATCCGACCATCTAACCATCTGACCACATAGAAAGGAGTTGACAGAAATGAGACTGAAAGACAAGAAGATCGCTATTCTGGTGGAAGATGGCTTCGAGGACCTGGAGTTCTGGGTGCCTGTGATGCGCCTGCAAGAGGAGGGGGCTGAGGTGACGGTGGTGGGGACGGGCAGCCAGCCCAGGTTCACTGGCAAGCATTGCCTGGAGGCTACCCCCGATGTAACCGCCGACGAGGTCAGCCCGCGTGACTTCGACGCCCTGGTCGTTCCGGGCGGATGGGCACCGGACAAGCTGCGTCGTTTCGACTCGGTGCTCGAGCTGGTACGGGGGATGCACGAGCGAGGCAAGATCATCGGCATCATCTGTCACGGCGGCCTGGTGCCCATATCGGCGGGCATCGTCAGGGGAAGCAAGGCCACAGGCTCCACCGGCATCAAAGATGACCTGATCAACGCCGGGGCAGAGTGGGTGGATAAGCCAGCCTTCAGGGACGGCAACCTGGTTTGGGGCCGGGTGGTGGCAGACATCCCCGCTTTCTGCCGTGAGCTGGTAGCGGCCGTCGAAACGGGCTAGGAGGGGGCTGTGGTAGGAATCGTCATCGTCGCCCATAGCGCGAAACTGGCCGAAGGCGTGAAGGATCTGGCCGAGCAGATGGGGCAGGGGCGAGTGCCCATCGCCGCCGCCGGTGGCCTGGACGATACGACCATCGGCACCAACATGGAGCGTATCCTGGAGGCCATCGAAGCCGTCTACCAGCCAGGTGGGGTGCTGGTGCTGATGGATTTGGGAAGCGCGGTGATGAGCACCGAGCTTGCCGTGGGGATGTTGCCGCCCGACCAGCAGTCTAAGGTGCTGCTGAGCGAAGCGCCGTTGGTGGAAGGCGCTATTGCGGCCACGGTGGAGGCCTCCATCGGCAAGTCCCTGGCCGAGGTTGATGCCGCAGCCCGCGCCGTCGTGCGCACGCCCAAGGTTGCCGGAGCCACGCCCCTCACGGAGCCGGGGCCTGCTGAGATGCCGGCTCCAGAAGGGGTGCGTCCATCCCATGAGATCACCCTCACTATCGTCAACGAGGTCGGACTCCACGCCCGGCCCGCGGCTCTGTTTGTCCAGACCGCTGGCAGCTTCCAGTCGGCCATCACGGTGCGCAATCTGACCCGAAATAGCCAGGCTGTTAATGCCAAGAGCATGTTCAGCGTGCTGAGCATCGGCGCCCAACTGAGCCACCAGATCGCCGTCGCCGCCAACGGGCCTGATGCAGACGAGGCCCTGACGACCCTCAGCAGATTGGTGAAGAGCGGATTCGGAGAAATGGAGGGGGTCCCAATTTCAACGGTGGCTCCCGCGCCCCCTGCTATCTTGCCTCCCCATCCCCTTGCTCCCCTGCCCCCCTGCTCCTCTGCCCCCCTGCTCCCTTGCACCCTGGCTGGCATCACGGCTTCGACTGGCATCGCCATCGGCCCGGCCTACATCTACCGCCCGGAGACGTTGACCGTCGAGCGCTGGACGGTGGATGATCCGGCGGCCGAGTGGGCCCGATTCGCCCAGGCGGTCGAACAAGCTAAGGCCGAGATCGGCGCTATCCGCTCCCAGGCTGCCGCCGAGGTGGGCAAGGCTGAGGCGGAGATCTTCACCGCCCACCAGTTGTTCTTAGAGGACCCTGCCCTGCTGGATCGGGTGCGGGGGCAGATCGAGGGCGAGGGTTCTAACGCCGAGGCGGCTCTGGCCGAAGCGGTGGCGGGCTACGCCGAGCTCCTGCGGGGTATGGAGGGGGAGGTCTTCCGCCAGCGAGCCGCCGACGTCGAGGACGTGGGCCGGCGGGTGCTGCGCATCCTGCTGGGCGTCAGGGAGACGTCCCTGGCCAAGCTGCCGAAGCCGGTGGTCGTGGTGGCCCACGACCTCACACCCTCGAACACCGCCCAACTGGACAAAGAGCGCGCCCTGGGCTTCTGCACCGCCATTGGCGGCACAACCTCTCACACCGCCATCCTGGCCCGCAGCCTGGGCCTGCCGGCGGTGGTTGGCCTGGGGGAGGGCGCGCTGAGCATCCCCGACGGGGCACCTTTGATCATTGATGGGGACCAGGGCCTGGTGATCGTCAACCCGGATGAGAGCACCCTCGCTGATTACCGTGCCCGCCAGGAGGCGTTGCTGACCCAACAACTGGCCGCCAGGCGCGCCGCTCAACGCCTCGCTCAAACCCTCAATGGGCAGCGGGTGGAGGTGGTGGCCAACGTGGGCGACGTGGCCTCGGCCCGGGTGGCCCTGGAGCACGGCGCCGAGGGAGTGGGGCTGCTGCGCACCGAGTTCCTCTACCTGGATCGCGCCACCATGCCCAGCGAGGAGGAGCAGTACGCTGCCTACCGCGCCATCGCCGACCTGATGGGACAACGCCCCCTCATCGTCCGCACCTTTGACATCGGGGGGGACAAGAAGTTGCCTTATCTCGACATCGGCCATGAGCTCAACCCTTTCCTGGGGTGGCGGGCTATCCGGCTTTCTCTGGATCAGGTGGACCTCTTCCAAACACAGCTTAGGGCCATCCTCCGGGCGGGCCACGAACGCAACGTCAAGATCATGTTCCCCATGATCGCCGACGTGGGGGAGTTGCGCCGGGCCAAGGACATCCTGGCCGAGGTCAGAGCGGAATTGGAGGCCGAGAGCATCCCCATCGCTTCTGAGGTCGAGGTGGGGATCATGGTGGAGGTGCCGGCCGCAGCTTTGGCAGCCGACGTACTGACTGAGGAGGTGGACTTTTTCAGTATCGGCACCAACGATTTGATTCAGTACACCATGGCTTGCGACCGTACCAACGAGAAGGTAGCTTATCTCTACCAGCCGTTGCACCCGGCCATCCTGCGGTTGGTCAGGTGGGTGATCGAGGCCGCTCACGCGGCTGGCAAGTGGGTGGGCATGTGCGGGGAGATGGCTGGCCAGTCCGAGGCCATCCCCATTCTGTTGGGCCTGGGGCTGGATGAGTTCAGCATAAGTGCTGCTGCTATCCCCAGGGCCAAGGCTCTCATCGCGGCGATCACTCTCGATAAGGCGCGAGAAGTGGCCGTCGAGGCGCTCAAGATGTCCACCGCAGACCAGGTGCAGAGCTATGCTCAGGAGGTCATAAACTCGTTGAGTTGATTTGCCAAATTCCTAGCTATTTGTTATAATTAAGCTGGCGGGGCGTAGCGCAGTCAGGTAGCGCACTTGAATGGGGTTCAAGTGGTCGCCGGTTCGAATCCGGCCGCCCCGACCATGAAGGATATGGCAACAGCCAGGCTGAGCTATAAGCCATAGGCTACTAGCCATCAGGTTGAATGGCCGATGGCCTCCACGCTGTCGGCCATTGCTCGTATTATTAGCTTCAAAGTCGAGCTAGCTATGGACGATGTGGTCTACAGATGCGGTGATCTGACCGAGGAGGACATCGCATTTCTGCAAAAAATAGAAAACGATATGCCCATCGTGGCCGACATTAGCCGCGCCGATCTGTTGATCTATTGCCTGGTTTCGCCGAACCGTGCAGCGGTGGTAGCTCAGGCTAAACCTCACTCCATTGCCCCGATTCATCCGGAGTCAGTTGCCAGGCGGCCTATAACAGCGGCTGAGGAGTCTCTTGTCTGTCAGGCTCTGGCTGGAAGGCGCTCATTGCACGGCCATAGGACGCTGATCCCCGATGGTGCTCCAGTGCTACAGAAGGTCCACCCCATCCGCAACCGGGATGGGAAGGTACTTGGGGTTCTGAGCATTGAGACCAACCTCATTGAGCACGAGCGGCATCGCCGGCGCAGCAAGGTCTTCCAGCAGGCTTTGAGGCAATTGCAGGAGATGCTGCTGCGGGGGGAGCTGGAAGGCGCTGAACAACTGTCTCCTTTTGGCGAGCACGACGGCCTCATGGTCGCGGACACCCAGGGATGGATCCGCTACGCCAGCGGCATCGCTACCAACCTCTATCGCCGGGTGGGCCATCTAGATAGCTTGGTGAGAAAACGCACCTCCGAATTGGAGACGGAGGACGAGGTCCTGGTGGTCAGGGCTTTGCGAGAGAAACGTTGTATCGAAGACGAGACCCATGAGGGGCATCGCGACTGGATCAAGAAGGCCATTCCTCTGACCGCCTGTGCTGAGGTAGTGGGTCTACACCGTTTTCTGGGTTTGCCCCTCCCCAAACCCCGCCTGGTTGGGGTGCTATTAACGATCCACGACGAGACCGAGGTGCGGCATAAGGAGCGGGAGCTCAAGGTCAAGTCGGCCATGATCCAGGAGATCCATCACCGCGTGAAGAACAACTTGCAGGTTATTGCCTCTTTGCTGCGGATGCAGGGCAGGCGCAGCGAGTCGGAGGAGGTGAAGCGATCCCTGGAAGATAGCGTCAGACGTATCCTCAGCGTGGCCGTCGTGCACGAGTTCCTCTCGGAGCAAGAGGGGAGGATTATTAACATCAAAGACGTGAGCCAGCGCATTGTTCACCACACCCGGCAGGGGATTCTGCAGCCGGATAAACGGATTCGCTTGACCGTACATGGGCCTAGCATTTATCTGCCTGCCCAGCAAGCAACGACCTGCGCCCTGGTTATCAACGAGTTGCTGCAGAACGCGGTGGAGCATGGATACGAACGCAAGCCTGGAGGCACGATTGCGGTCAATCTCCGGGACGATGGCGACAAGGTGGTCATCGCCGTAGCGGACGACGGGCAGGGTTTGCCAGACGATTTCAGTCTGGAGCAGGCCGATAGCCTGGGCTTGCAGATCGTCCAGACCTTGGTTCAGGACGATCTCAAAGGACAATTTGAACTCAGGGAAGGGAATGGAGTGTCTGCCATTGTGACCTTTCCCAAACAAACATTAGGAGGTGAAAGAACTTGGAACGAACTAGAGTGATCGTCGCCGACGATGAGTCCATCATCCGCATGGATCTCAGGGAGATGTTGACTAACCTGGGCTATCTTGTCATCGGCGAGGTGGGGGATGGCCGGAGCGCGGTGAACCTGGCTCGGGAGCTGAGGCCCGATGTGGTGATCATGGACATCAAGATGCCCGACATGGATGGCATTGATGCAGCCAAGGTGCTGACCGAGGAGAGGATCTCCCCTGTCTTGCTGCTTACGGCCTATAGCCAACAGGAGCTCATTGAGCGGGCCAAAGAGGCGGGTGTGGTGGGCTATATTGTGAAGCCCTTCCGGGAGTCCGATTTAGCGCCCGCTATTGAGGTGGCGGTGGCCCGCTTTGCCGAGTTCCGTGCTCTGGAGAAAGAGGTGGGCGACCTCAAACTGGCTTTGGAGACCAGGAGGTTGGTGGACCGGGCCAAGGGTATTTTGATGGATACCCAGGGCCTGACCGAGGCCGAGGCCTTCCGCAAGATCCAGAAGATGAGCATGAACACCCGCAAGCCCATGAAAGAAGTCGCCGAGGCGATCATCCTGGCCCACCAGGCCTCAATAGTCAATATCTAATAGCCAATAACCAGTGAGGGGACGATGAAAACCTCTGAACGGATCAGCACTTGGATCAGGGAAAGGGTCGAGGCAGCGGGAGTCGAGGGCGTCGTGTTGGGGATAAGTGGAGGGATTGATTCGGCGGTGGTGGCTGTCCTGGCCAAAAGGGGGTTGGGCGATAGGGTGTTGGGCTTGATCATGCCT
>CAYUPJ010000035.1:1516-25675 GCA_964446635.1 uncultured Anaerolineae bacterium | reverse complement strand
AAAAGCTGGCCGCTGCCCTGGATACGCGGGTGGAGATCCGCCTGGTGCCCAGGGACTAAGCTGAAAAGAAGAAGCCCCTCGGCTATCGAGGAGCCAGGGCGACGGCCAAGTCAGTAACGGCCTAACAAAAGATAGTAGAAAAGCCACTTGCGTCGCCGTGCAGGTGGTTTTTTGGCTATTGCCAAACGAGCCGAAATGTAGTATAATATGTATGGTAACCAATTGGTGTTTGAACCCGATTTCACCAGAAGCCGCCAGAAGGAGTATCTCATGCCATTTCCTGAAGTTACAAGAGTGCTTTATAGGAAGAGCCCCCTCGACCGGGTCATATGCCAGTTGAGGTTTCCTACAATACTAAGAATTGACGCCGAAATTCCTGCAGAATTCCAAGAGAGGATTCGCAGAGACTTTCCCCACTTCTCAGAGACATATGAGTTGACGGTGCCAGTTCCCTTAGACCTACAAGAGCAGATCCCACCGGAAGTTCTTCGGCAGATCTCACAGCCTTCAGGTAACAAGAACTATGGATTCTCTTCCGAAGACGGGCAGTGGCAAATAAATCTGACACGAACCTTCATTGCGCTAACAACGAAGGAATACCAACGATGGGAAGCATTTAAGGAGATATTGGAAATCCCATTGAATGCCCTGATCGATGTTTACTCTCCGGACTATTTCTCCAGAGTTGGACTGAGATATGTAGACATTATTAGGCGTTCAGCACTGAATTTGAGCGGTGTTGGCTGGGAACAACTATTGCAGCCCTATATTTCAGGCATCCTAGGATCGCCAGAGGTGGGTGACTCCATTAGGAGTTCTGAAAGTAGGTACGAGATTGGACTATCCGATGGCGAGAGTGTAATTCGGATAACCACTGGGTTCGGTAAGGCCAAGGATGATGGTGAAATTTGCTACATGATTGACAGCGATTTCTATAACCTTGGCAAAACGCAGATTGGATCAGTCATAGAAAGACTCGATTACTTCAACGTTCGTGCCTCTAGGCTCATTCAATGGTGTATCACCGATCGCCTGCACAAAGCTATGGAGCCTCAGCCCCTATGATGTACGTTCAAGAGACCGACTCGAAAATCGTATACGCGCGCCGCTCTAATAAGGTTGATTATTCCTTCTCTGAAGAGCCAATAGATGAAACCCTCGGTGGATATTGGTATGTCAATGATTTCCCATTACCGTCAGGACCGAATGCTCTGAGACCGGCGTGGGAATCAATCCAAAGGGTCGAGAATAGGGATATCGCCGACGAAGCCAGAAGGCTACTGTCAGCTATTCAGGAAAGCATATCTATCTTGCAAGGACTTGAACTTGACCTAAGTTACATCCCACGATTATGGCCCTTCCTTGTGGATGGCGGCTCAGTGTTGTTTGAATGGATCTTCAGTAATTATCGAATAGGTTTCAATATAGAGCCCAATCCCCAAGAGTCTGGATGGTATTTGATCACGAATAGGAATTTGGGCGAAATAAGCGCTTTCGGGTTCATCTCCGGTATGGACATAAACAAGCTGATCCTGTGGCTTCTGAATTTCATTGTCTCGAATTCTTGAAACATGAGCTTCCCAGATGACTGCATAAAAGGTATTCCCAGTGATGAATATCTCACTGTTGAGGGCGCTGTCGCGTCACACCTCTTTTACTTCAAAGCAGGCGTTGATCGGGATGATGGCTGGGAAGAGCAATCAATCAATTGGGAGGATGATGATACTGTAATCGAATTCACGTTAAGCCAAACCAAAGCTGATGGCGATTTCCAATTCAAAGCCGGAGCGGCAGTAATCTCCCGGGGAGAAATTGATCGGCTAAATGACCGCCCTACTATAAGGGGCTTGCTTTCGTATGAAAGGCAACCAATACAGGACAACCCTTATCACGGAAATCTCCTGTTGCGAGCGAATACATCAAAACTCACCGGGAGGATTGTAGCGGCCGGCCTTGCTCTGGCTGTTTCCGAGATTATTCCTCGCGATAACACCAATTAAGCCTAATGGAAGCCCGCCTGTCGTCAAACCAGCAGGCGGGCTTTTCTGTAGTCCCAACCCTAACCGTGACAAAGACAACCAGCGACCTTCCCCCCGAACTGCAAGCTTTCGCTTCCCTGCTGGACGCCCAACCTCCCGACGTCCAAGGGGCTTTCCAGTTCCTGCTAGCCACCGCCATGCACGAGGCTGGTAGGTTTGAGCTCTTAAACGTGACAGAGGTTGACGGGCGATGGCATTACGCTTTCGGCGGTGCAGGCGAGGTGTTCAGCGTGGTGCGGCCAGGAGTTAGATCACAGACCCTCGTGCTTAAACGACGAGCCAGTCCGCCTGGCTTTGTTGGTTGACCTATGACTTACGGAGCGAGAAAGCCACCTGCGTGAACTGCACGGTGGCTTTTTGCTTTTGCCAACCAGGGCGAATCATGATATACTATGGCCTGTCAAACAAAAAAGGGATTACAGAGTAGCCGCTCTGGTAATCCCAACACCTACTCCTGAAAGGCCCAGGAGACAGGCTTGGGGATATGATAGCACAAAGCCGCTTCCTGGGCAAATCGGGGGGCGGCTTTCTTTGATTTCCGCACGTCGGGATGTGAGGGGCTATTGATACGGGCAGTCCTGCCGCGACGACGGCACAACTCCCGGAGGGTTCTATGGATGAAAAGCAACTTGCGCTCGATTACTTCCGAAAACTGGTCTCTTTTCTGTATCGCGAGGAATGCGCCGCCTAGCACCCGCTGCTCGTGCCCTGCAAGCTATCGCCTATTAACCGAATTTCAATCTTCCACTTCCTTTTGACGACCGCCAGTAGCGACTGCATGAGAATAGGAGCAGAGAGATGACCAGAGACCTTCAACCCACAATCCTCTCCACACTCAAGAACCTACGAGGGCTAGAGCCTCTCAAACAGCTATTCTGGCAGCATCTCAACTATGACCGCGTGAACCAGCCCCTGCCACGCCAGGACTGGGGAGAGGGTGCACGTCAGGCCCTGGCCGATGACCCTGTTCTGTTCGCCGACGCCAACGGCTTCCATGTCCTCTACTGTCGCTTGGCCGCCGACCGCTTGCGTCTGACCGACGAGCGGGCTGTAGTCAATCGCCTGCTACAGGAGCATCCCTATGCTCTCTTCATCTTCTCCGACCAGCAGCAGACTCGCTGGCACTTTGTCAACGTCAAAGAAGGAGCCAGGAAACCTGAAGCCGAAGAGCGGAAGGTCCGCCGTCTCTTGCGCCGCATCTCCGTCGGTCCTGAGGAGCGCCTGCGGACCGCCACCGAGCGGGTTTCGATGCTGGATGTGGCGATGATTCCCCGCACGCTATTCGGGGTGTCGCCGCTGGAGATCCAGCAGCGCCACGACGAAGCCTTCAGTGTCGAAGCTGTCACAGAGGCTTTCTTCAAAGATTACAGGCAGGTCTTTTTCAGGTTGCAGGAAGACCTCCATCGCCAAGCTCACAATCCTGTCTGGGCTCACGACTGTGCACTCCAATTCCTCAACCGCCTGATGTTCCTCTACTTCATCCAGCGCAAACGCTGGCTAGGCGACGACGCCGAGTTCATCTGCACCTTCTGGGAAGCCTACAAGGGTTCTGGGCAACCCGAAGACACCTTCTTCGAGCAGTGGCTCTCCGTGCTCTTCTTCGAGGCGTTCAACGAGAAGTTCCAGGCAGGGCGTACCGACCGCAGGCACTTCCCGCCGGAGATTCGCAACGCGCTGGCGCTGGCTCCCTACCTGAATGGCGGTTTGTTCACCCGCAATGACTTAGACAGGAAGTTTCCCTTCACTGTGCCCGACGCCGTCTTTGAGATGCTGTTTGACCGCTTCAATGGCCAGACGCCCGGCTTTCTCGAACACTACAACTTTACCATCAGCGAAGATACGCCCTTCGACCAGGAAGTAGCCGTTGACCCGGAAATGATTGGCAAGGTCTACGAGACCCTGGTCAACATCACCTTCGAGGGCGTCGAAGAAGAGGACCTGCGCGGTACGGCGGGCATCTTCTACACCCCGCGCGTCGAGATTGACCTGATGTGCCGCTTGAGCCTGGTGGACTGGCTGGCGAACCGGTTGGGCGAGCAGCGCAAGCCGCTTCTGTACGAGGCGGTTTTTGCCTACGACCCGGACGAGAAAAGCCATGCCGACGAAGCAGTAGCGCGGGAGAACCTGTGGCCTGAACTCGATGGTCTGCTGCGGGAGGTGACGGTGCTCGACCCCGCCTGCGGGTCAGGTTCGTTCCTGGTGGGGATGCTTGCCGTCCTGGATGACCTGCAAGTCCGGGCCAACGCGCAACTTGGTTTCGACGAGACACCCTACGAACGCCGCAAGCGCATCATCGGGCAGAGCCTGTACGGGGTGGACGTGATGCCCTGGGCGGTGCACGTGGCGGAACTCAGGCTGTGGCTGCAACTGATGGTGGAGACGCCACTGCAACCAGCCGAACTCAAATTCCGTCCGCTCTTGCCGAACCTCTCGTTTAAAGTTCGCCCCGGCGACAGTCTGGTGCAGGAAGTGGGCGGCATCAACCTGGCCCTACGCCAGGGTAGCCGCCTGATCCCGTCTACGCTGAAAGGGCGCATCACCCAACTGAAGGGTGAGAAGCTCAAGTTCTACAACAACGACCGGGAGCGCAAGTACCTCACCGCCGAACAGTTGCAGCAAGTCGAGCTACAACTGTTCCGTGACATCCTGGAAGCCCGCGCCAAAGCCATAGACGAGCGTTTGAAAGAAATTGCCGACGCCCTGCGCCCCCAGGTCAATCTCTTCGGCGAGATACAAGACCCGCAAATGAGGCTGGATCGCGTCACTCTGGAACGCGAGCGCGACCACCTGCAAACCGAACGCGAGCAGGTGGCCCGCGCCCGCCCGGCTCTCACCGCAGCCGGGAGCGTGCCCTTCGTCTGGGACATCGCTTTCGTGGAGATCTTCGAGGGCGACAAAGGCGGCTTTGACGTCGTGCTGGGCAACCCGCCCTACGTGCGGCAGGAGAAAATCGCCCCGCCCGATAGGCGCGAGGATGACTTTGATCCCGACGACTGGCGCGAAGTCAAGAAGGAGTACAAGGAAAAGCTCCAGCGTTCCATCGCCGTGGCCTACCCACGCTTCTTCGGCTACAAGCCGACGTCCGACAAGTTCCGCAAACTCGACGGCAAGAGCGACCTGTACGTGTACTTCTACCTGCACGGCCTGTCGCTGCTGAACGAGAATGGCTCCTTCTGCTTCATCACTTCCAATTCGTGGCTGGATGTGGGTTACGGGAAGGACTTACAGGAGTTCTTGCTGAAGCAAGGCCAGGCGAAGATGATCCTGGACAACGAGGCCAGGCGAACGTTTGCCCAGGCCGATGTGAACACTATCATCGCCCTGCTCGGCCCGCCGGATGACCGGCATCCCGCCGGCCTGGACAAGACCGCCCGCTTCGTGATGTTCAAGGTGCCCTTCGAGGAGGTGCTCTCGCCCGTCGTCTTCCAGGAGATAGAGGAAGCGACCGGGCGTCTTGCCCGCCCCGAATTCCGCGTCATCGCTCGCAAGCAGCGCGACCTTCACGAAGAGGGGCTGACTGTGCGTGAAGAGGAGGAAAGACAAACCCTAAGGGTCTCCAAGACCCTTAGGGTTTACGAGGGCAACAAGTGGGGCGGCAAATACCTGCGTGCGCCTGAAATCTTCTTCACCATTCTGGAGAAGGGCAAGGGGAAACTGGTGCGCTTGGGTGACATCGCCGAGGTGCGGCGCGGGATCACAACGGGGGCGAATGAGTTCTTCTATCTGGACGAGGAGCGGATTGTGGAGTGGGGGATTGAGGAAAAGTTTCTGAAGCCGGTTATCAAGAGTCCACGGGAGTGCCGCAGTATCGTGGTCAGACTCGAAGACCTGAAGTTCAAAATCTTCATGTGCCACAAGGACAAGCGCGAGTTGCGTGGCACGAACGCTTTGGAATATATCAAGTGGGGCGAGAAGCAAGGCTTTCACGGACGCCCAACTTGCAGGGGACGGCAGCGGTGGTGGGACCTAAGGACCCAGAGCATCGCTGACTTCATCTGGTTCAAGGCATTCAATGAACGTTTCCTCGTGCCTGCTAACTTCGCACGGTTGCCTAACAGCGACCGTTTCTATTCAGCCGTGCTGAATGACGAGTTCATTGCTTACAACATAGCAGCAGCGATAGCCCTGAACTCCACCATCTCGCACTTGGCGACAGAGATTAACGGAAGGGTCAACTTAGGCGAGGGTGCACTGGATAACATGACGTATGAGGCTGCACAAGTTCTCGTCATCAACCCTGCCCTGCTTCCGAATGAACAATCTCTTCTCTTTGAACGTGCCGTCGTTTCATGCGAGAACGAAATCCGCCAACCTGACCGCCACGCACTGGACGATGTGGTCTTTGACGCCCTGGGACTGACGCAAGGGGAGCGCGAGGCGGTGTACGAAGCGGTGGTGGAACTGGTGCGCAAGCGGCTGGAGAAGGCGGGGAGCGTATGATGGATAACCTGGACTGGGTGTTGCACCAAGACGAAGGCCAGTTCTTTGAACGCAATAGCTGCTACGATCGCACAGTAGAAGGGCTGCGGCGGCGAGACGTGCGCGCCGTGGCTCAGGACGTGGCTGAGGCCCTGGCTGCCATGGCCAATGCCGATGGCGGCATTCTCGTCCTGGGTCTCGAAGACGACGGAACCGTGACCGGGGTGGACTATCCCGAAGACCGCCTGGAGGTGCTGCGCCGCGCCCCCCAAACCCACGTCCGCCCACCCCTCAAGGTCCGCCTGCACCAGGCAGAGCTTCAGGGCAGGGGCATCGTGCTTTTCGAGACCGACTGGAGCCCTGAAGTGCATCAATTGACCGATGGGCGCTACCTTCTGCGCATCGGCGACAGCAACATGCCCTTCCCGGCTGATCAGATCGAGGCCGTCAAGGCGGGCAAGCGCCGCCGGGTGACCGAAGCGCGCTTTGTGCCCGAAGCATCCCTTGCTGACCTGGACGAATCTCTGCTGGCGGAACTGGGAGACCGCACTGGGTTGTCTCTACCGGCCGAAAAACTGCTGTTGCATTATCGGCTCGCAGAACCGCGCAATGGACGGCTTGTGCTCTCCCTGGCAGCGCTGTTGCTCTTTGGCAAAGACCCTGGACGGTGGCATCCCCGCTGTGGGATTGACTTCGTAAAATATGAGGGCACGGAACGGCACTTCGGCGTGCAACTGAACATCGTCAAGCGCCAGTGGCTCGAAGCGCCTCTGGTGCGACTCATCGAGACGGCTTATCGTGCTATCGAACCTCACATCCGCGAGCGGCAAAGACTGGTGGACCTTTTCTTTGAAGAGCGACTGGAGTATCCCACCTTCGCCTGGCAGGAAGCCATTGTTAATGCCGTAGCCCATCGCGACTACGGATACGAGGGCGTGGGCATCGAGGTCTGGATGTTCGACGACCACGTAGAGGTGCGCAGCCCAGGAGAATTGGTCGAGCCGGTGACTCTGGAGCGATTGCGCCGACGCGAGCGGATTCACGCCGCTCGCAACCCGCGTATCACCCGGGTGTTGACAGCATGGGAGTACATGCGTGAACTGGGGGGAAGGTATCCCTCGCATGTTTGAAGCTATGGAGCGTGAGGGACTCTATCCCCCCGAGCTAAAGTTAGAGGCCGGCGTCATATTCACCGTTGTGTTGCGCAACACGCCGGTGTACGGCCCGGAGACGGCCCGCTGGCTGAAGCAGTTCGAGCCCCTGGATCTGAGCGGGAATCAAAAGCGCCTTCTGGCTTACGCCCGAGAACACGACGGCACCTTCACCAGCCGTGCTTATCAGAGGTTGGCAGGGGTGGACCTCTACACCGCGTCCAAGGACATCAAAGAGCTGATTCGCAAAGGCGTTGCCCGGCTCACAGAGAAGGGAGGACGGATATACAGAGTATCGGAACCCGGCACTCAAATACCACCCCCAATACCCGACGAATTCCACAAGCTGGAACCCATTCTACGAGAGAAAGGCCATCTCAAAAACGAGGATATACGTCGTTGCCTGGGGGTGAGCCGCCTGCAGGCCACCCGGATCGCCCAGCGGCTGGTTGACCAGGGCTTCCTGAACAAGGAAGGGCAGAGACGCTGGACTCGCTATGTAGCGACTCCGAAAGCTAAATGAATAGCCTTCACGGGGCTATGAATCAGTCTCGTCGTCTTCTGTACATAACGAGGCTGATGCATAGAGCTGATCGAAGGGAAAATACCCATGCCTCACGACATCATTGACAACCGCAGCGAAAAACTCCTGGACCACATCAAACTCATCCTTCCCGGCAGCGAACGGGCGCGGTTCGCGGTGGGCTATCTGTTCCTGTCGGGCCTGAAGCCCATCCACCGCCACCTGGAACAGCTCCGCGAAATCCGCCTGCTCATCGGCAACACCACCGACCGTGAGACGCTGGAGACCCTGGCCGAAAGGTACAAACGCCTGGACATACTCGAGGAGGCAGCCGAGGGTTGGCGCTACCCTAAACGGGTGGAGATGCAACGTTCCGCCGAAGAGACCGCCTCCAACCTGCGGACGGCTGTCTCGTTGATGGACCAGACCGATGAGGATGAAGCTACGGTGCGCACTGTGCTGCGTCTGATTCAGGAAGAGCGGCTCAAGGTGCGTATCTACACCAAGGGGCGGCTCCACGCCAAAGCCTACGTCTTCGACTACGGCAAGGTCTACGACCCCTTTGGCTATGAAATCCCTCGTGAGGAGAAGGGCATCGCCGTTATCGGCTCTTCCAACCTGACCCTGGCCGGCATCAGTCACAATACCGAACTCAACGTGCTGGTGCACGGCAACGCCAATCACGACGCGCTGGTACAGTGGTTCGAGGAACTCTGGGACGAGGCGCAGGATTTCGATGCCACTCTCATGCACGAACTGAAGCGTTCCTGGGCCGTGGGCGTGGTGGACGAAAAGGATGGCGTGGAGATTATGGCCCGCCCGTACGACATCTACCTGAAGACCCTCTACGAACTGGTCAAGGACCGCCTGGAAGAAGCCGAACGGCGCGAGATCCTGTGGGAAGACGACATCACCCGCGATCTGGCTGACTTCCAGAAAGTCGCCGTGCACCAGGCCGTGCAGATGATCCGCGACTACGGCGGCTGCTTCGCTGCCGACGTGGTGGGCCTGGGCAAGTCGTACATCGGCGCGGCAGTGGTCAAGCACTTCGAGCGCACTGAGCACGCCCGCCCGCTGATTATTTGCCCCAGGTCATTGGTGGAGATGTGGGAGCGCTACAATGAGGTCTACCAACTCAACGCCCGCGTGCTTTCTATGGGCTTTTTGCGAGAGCGGGATGATGGCCTCAACTTGTTACTAGAGGATGTGAGATACCGCGACCGTGACTTCGTGCTGGTGGACGAAAGCCACAACTTCCGCTATTCGAACCGCCAGCGGTACCAACTGCTGCAGGGCTTTCTGGCTACCGGACGTAAGTGTCTGTTCCTGACCGCCACCCCGCGCAACAAGAGCGCGTTGGACGTGTACTATCAAATTAAGCTCTTTCACCCTGATGATCAGACTGACCTCCCCATCGCCCCTCCCAACTTGCGAGAGTTCTTTCGGGGCGTCGAGGCCGGCGACAAGCGCTTGCAGGACGTGCTGGTGCACGTCCTCATCCGCCGCACCCGCAGCCACATCTTGCGCTGGTATGGCTACGACGCCGAGACGCACGAGAAGGTGAATCCGTCCCGCTTTCAAGAGTATCGAGATGGCAAGCGACGCGCCTACGTCATTGTGGGTGGCAGGCACCAGTTCTTCCCCCGACGCGAACTAGACACCATCACCTACAGCATTGAAGAGACCTATCGAGGTCTCTACGCCCAACTGCGTCACTACCTGGGACGCCCAGGCCATGATCAGTTGTCCCCTTCTCCCGACGAACTCACCTATGCCCGCTACGGACTTTGGCACTACGTCAAACGAGAAAAGCGGAAGGAACGCCGCTATGCCGACCTCCACCAGGCAGGGGCGAACCTGCGGGGACTCATGCGGGTGATGCTCTTCAAGCGGTTTGAGTCCAGCGTGCACGCTTTTCGCGAGACGCTGAGGCGGCTGCTGCGCACTCATCAGGGTTTCCTCAAGGGTCTGGATGATGGCATCGTCCCGGCGGGCGAAGAGGCCCAGGACATCCTGTACGAATCCGACCAGATGGAGGAGACTCAGCTCATAGACGCGCTGCGCCAGGTCAGTGGCCGCTACGATATCGCCGACTTCCACGTTGACCTGCTAAAGCGACACATCGAGCAGGACATCCGAATTATTGACCAGATGCTGCATCTGGTGGAGCCCATCACGGCCGACCAGGACGACAAGCTGCAAACCCTCAAAGGGTGGCTGAACAAGCCCGTGCTCTGTGAAGGCAAGCGCCTCATCTTTACCCAATATGCCGACACCGCCCAGTATCTCTACGACAACCTCAATCCCTATGACGAGCGCGACGACATCGAGGTTATCTACAGCGGTGACAAGAGCCGTGAGCGCGTCGTCGGGCGATTCGCGCCGCGTGCTAACCCTTGGTATCGCTTCCGCAAAGGCGAGGTGGAACTGAACACCGTAATCGCCACCGATATGTTGGCCGAAGGCTTGAACCTGCAAGACTGTGACAAGGTCATCAACTACGATCTGCACTGGAACCCGGTGCGCCTGATTCAACGCCTGGGGCGCATTGACCGTATCGGTTCAGAGCACGATCGCATCTTTGCCTTCAATTTCCTGCCAGAGATAGGCATTGAGCGACAGTTGGGCCTGCGGGAGAAGCTGAGCGCGCGCATCCGGGAAATCCACGAGACCATCGGCGAGGATGCCGCCATCCTCGATCCCAGCGAGCAACTGAACGACGAGGCCATGTATGCCATCTATGAGGGGCGGGGAGAGGCGCTGAGTCTGTTCGAGGGTGACGAAGAGGAGCCAATGGACTTGAACGAGGCGGAGGAACTACTGCGCCTGATGCGGCGGGAGAACCCGGCTGAATTCGAGCGCATAGCCGACCTGCGCGACGGCCTACGAACTGGACAGGCATCGGCAACCAAAGGCATCTTCGCTTTCTTCGCGTCAGGGCGTTATCAACAAGTGCTGCTCCTAGACGGAGAGGGCAACGTCGTCTCCGGTGATCTGTCGGATGTGCTACGGGCCATTACCTGTGGAGAGGACGACGCGGCCCAGCCGTTGCCCGAAGGGTACAACGCCGCGCTGATGCAGGCCAAGCAGCGGTTTGACAACGAGGTGAGGCAACGCAAAGCCCAACGTGAGCATGTGAGATCGCTGACCCACGGCCAGCGCTACGTGGTGCGCGAGCTTCGGGTGTTGTTCAACGTCACCAAGGACGATGACCTGCGCGGCGACATGACACTGCTGGAGGAAGCCTTTCGTGGTGCGCTGACAACAGCCGTGACGAAAGAACTGAACCTGCTGCGACGAAACGGGGTGACAGGCGAGGTGCTGCTCAAGGAGTTGAAACGCATCTACTTCCAACACAACCTGAAGGATATGCCAGCACGAAACCGGCTAGCGGCTGAGGAGGAGGTTCCGAAGATCGTATGCAGCGAAGCCTTTGTTTGAAAGCGGACAGCAAGTTCTAACATGTGTATGCGGCCCCAATCATGAAAACCACGACCAACGATCCTCCCTTCAAACTCCAAGACTTCGCTTCCCTCCTCGCACTTAGTCCTGTACCCTTAGTCCTGGGGCCTAAGGACGCAGGGCGGCCTAAGTACAGGGACGCCCAACCTCCCGACGTCCAGAGGGCTTTCCAGTTCCTGCTTGCTACGGCCATGCACGAGGCTAGCAAGCAGGCGAGGTGTTCAGCGTGGTGCGGCCAGAGATGAGCAAGGACATGGAGAGAAGGGTGAGGGAGGATGGGCGGGAGATAAGAGCCCTGCTAGGCGATTTGCGCTTTTCGTCGTAACCTGGTAGAATACATTAGTCGAAACCGACAAGAGATTTGTGAGGCAGCAAGCATGAGGGAGAATGAGGTGCTGATTTTCGAACAGTTCATTGGTTTCGACTGGGACGAGGGAAACCGGGGCAAGAACTGGGACAGGCATCGAGTCTCCGATTCGGAATGTGAACAGGTCTTTTTCAACCAGCCCCTTTTGGTCTTCCCTGATGAGGAGCACTCCGAAGAAGAACAGCGCTACTACGTTTTGGGTCGAACAGACCAGGGGCGGCGTCTATTCGTGGTCTTTACCCCCCGAAGAGGCAAGATCCGTGTCATTTCCGCAAGGGAGATGACGAAGCGAGAAAGGGCATTTTATCCACTATGAAGACAAAGCAGATTCCTACGTTCACCTCTGAAGAAGAGGAGCGAGAATTCTGGGCGAACCACGACGCTACAGATTTCATTGACTTCTCTGAAGCCAAGCCAGCGCTTATGCCTAATCTTAGACCCACTCTGAAAACGGTCTCGATTCGACTCCCAGAGTCTCTCCTTGAATCAATTAGAGTTCTAGCGCACAAGAGAGACGTGCCATATCAATCTTTAATGAAGATGCTTTTGGCGGAGGGGATCGAGCGAGAGCTATACGCACAGAGGGAATAGTGAGACAGTCGCGGTGGATACCGCAGACTGGTAAACGCTACCAAAGACAAAAGCCACCTGCGTGAACTGCACAGGTGGCTTTTTGGGGATGTTTTTTGCCCTTGCTAGAGCGGGATGCAGAACCTAGTAAAATCCAATTGGTCGGAACTTGTAGCCATAGACGATCAGCCCATCCTCACCATACTCTCTGAGTTTTCGGGTGACCATCTCGACCTTCATGCCGACTCGGGCCTCATCGTTGTCCATGTCCGTCAATTGGGCCGTCACCAGGGGCCCTTCTTCCAGTTTAACTAGTGCTACAGTGTACGGGATAAACTCCTCGTAGCCCAAAGGGGCATGGAATACAGTCGAGTAGGAGTAGATTTCGCCCTGGCCGCTGAAGGTGAAGGGTTGCACCTCTTTGGAGTTGCATTCCGGACATACGCGGCGAGGTGGGAATAGCTTAGCCCCGCAGGCCAGGCATTCTGCGCCCACCAAGTTGTACCGCTGTTCCCTCAGTCGCCAGTGTCGCGGCATGTCCATGTTTTTTTCTCCCATCTAAGTAGGTGCAACGCACTTCAAAAAGTGCGTTGCATCTGGAGGATGTGCGTGATGGCAGTAGCCCCACTGCCACCGATATTCTGGGCCATGCCCAGGTGGGGATCTTTGACCTGGTTCGGTCCCGCCTGGCCGCGTAACTGCTCGACTACCTCCACCACTTGATACACGCCGCTGGCTCCCACCGGATTGCCCCGCGCCTTCAGGCCACCCATGGTGCAAATGGGGATAGGCCCTTCGAGGGTGATGTTGCCATTCTGGGCCAGCTTGAAACCCTCCCCTCGCTCGGCAAAGCCACAAGCCTCCAACGAGAGGGCGCTCATGATGGTGAAGGCATCGTGCAACTCGAAAACGTCAATATCGGCGGGGACTAGCCCGGCTTGCTGATAGGCCCTCTGGGCCGACAGGTAGGCGGCTTCCAGGAAGAGGGGATCGCGGCGGTCGTGCAGGGCAACGGAATCGGTCCCTACTGCTGAGGCGACGATGCTGATGGGTTGTTCGTTGAGCTCTTGGGCTCGCTCCGTTGGACAGAGCACCACCGTGGCTGCGCCGTCGGCCACGGGCGCGGAATCCAGCAGGTTGATGGGATCGGCGACCATGCGCGCCTGTTCAAAAGCATCCTTGGAGATGGGCTGGCGGAACATGGCGTAGGGATTGCCCACGGCGTTTCTGTGGGCGTTAACAGCAAACATGGCAAAGTCGGCGTTGGTGGCTCCGTACTCGTGCATGTAGCGCCGCATCAGGAGGGCATGAACAGCCACCAGGGAGAGGCCCTGGATGGCCTCGTAGTCTCCATCGGCGGCCATGGCCAGGCCAGCGGCGGTGATACAGCCCAGGGCATCGGTCATTTTCTCCACCCCGGTGACGGCGACGATGTCGTGAAAGCCACTGGCTACGGTGAGATAGCCTTGACGTAACGCTGCAGCCCCGGAGCAGCAGGCGGCCTCGATTCGGAAAGCTTCGCTGCCCCGCAGCCCTGCGAAGTCGGCAATCAGTGTCCCCAGGTGCTCTTGCTTTACGAACTCCCCGCCCAGCATGTTGCCCACATAAAGGGCATCGGCCTCCTCGATTCCGGCATCAGCCATAGCTGCCTGCAGGGACTCGACAGCCAGATCGCGCAGCGATTTTTCCCAGTGCTCGCCCACCGGGGTCTGGCCAATACCAATGATGCTCACCTCTCTCACGTTATCTTCCTCCTTCGACGTTTCACGTCTTCACGCTTCACGATCAATCAGTGCATCTCCAGCTTCTTCTTGAACCTGACATAAAGACCGTAGTCAATGGTTTTCCTGCGAGCGATGTAATCCTGAGTAAGAGGTGCTCGTTTCCTCTTCTCCTCAATGAGATCAGTGACCGTCAGGGAGAAGGCGTCGCTGCCCGCTCCAGACCCGAAGGAAACCAGGAGGATTCTATCGCCCGGAGTGGCTTGGTCAAGAATGTTCGTTAGTCCTAGCAGAGAAGAGCCGGCGTACGTGTTACCAGTCGCGGGCACCAGAAGCCCTGTCTTCATTTGCTCATTGCCGAAACCCAAGGTCTGGCCTGCTTTGAGAGGGAACTTGGTGTTTGGTTGATGAAATACAGCGTGGGCGTAATCTTCGGCTTTGTAGCCCAGTTCCTCCATCAGGCGCTGTCCCGCCGCTAGAACGTGTTGGAAGTAGGCAGGTTCGCCCGTGAACCGGTGCCCGTGCTGGGGGTAGTGCTGGCCAGGCCGGCGGAAAAAGTCCGGTGTGTCGGTTACATAAGAGTAAGACCCTTCTATGTAGGCCAGACTCTGATCCTTGGGGCCGATGATGTAGGCTGCTCCGCCGGCTCCGGTGGCGTACTCCAGGTCATCGCCCGGCCGCCCCTGGGAGGAGTCCATGCCGATGCAGAGGGCGTATTGCGCCATGCCAGAGCCAACAAAACCCATGGCGGCCTGAATGGTCTCGGTGCCGGCTTTGCAGGCGAACTCCCAGTCCGCCGCTTGCGTATGGGGTGTAGCTCCAATGGCCTCGGCCACGATGGTCGAGGTGGGTTTCACAGCATAGGGGTGGGACTCGCTACCCACCCAGACGGCGCGAATCAGCCGGGGCTCTATCCCTGCTCGCTTCAGGGCATTGCGAGCGGCCTCGATGGACATGGTGACCACGTCCTCATCCAGGCCAGGCACGGCCTTCTCTTCAACGGGCAGGGCGTCCTGGCCCGCTCTCCAAACCCTGGCCACCTCAGAAGCCGGCAGCCTGTAGCGAGGCACGTAAGCCCCATAACCGACGATGCCGACCTCGCGGTCTGGCTTAAGCAATAGGGAGTCTTCAATCAAATACTAAACCTCCAATATCCAATATCCAACTTCCAACCTCTAACCCTTCGGCCAGGCTCAGGGCAGGCCTCCAACTTCCAGCTCCCGCACCAGCTCCTGGGCTCGATCAAGGCGAATTCTTTGCTCCGCCACCAGGCGCTCAGCGAGTGTCTCCACCAGATCGCCTGTGGCTCCGGCGGCGATGGCTGCCTGACGAGCGTGGAGTTCCATGTGGCCGCGCTGTATTCCTTCGGTAGCCAAAGCCCGCAGCGCAGCCAGGTTTTGCGCCAGACCTATGGCGGCCATGACCTCGGCCAGCTCCTGCGCCGTCGTCACCCCCAGGATCTTTAACGCTACCCTGGCTGTGGGATGTACCCGACTGGCCCCACCAACGATGCCCACGGCCAGGGGCAGCTCTAGCGTACCTGTCAGGTTCCCATCGCCTTCTACGCTCCAGTGCGAGAGGGAAGTGTAACGCCCACTGCGGGCGGCGTAAGCGTGGGCTCCGGCCTCCACAGCGCGCCAGTCCTGGCCTGTGGCTATAGCCACGGCATCAACACCGTTCATGATGCCTTTGTTGTGGGTGGCGGCGCGGTAGGGATCGTTGACAGCGAGGGCGTAAGCCTCGACGATGCGTTTCGCTACCGTCTGGCCGGCAAACGACTCGAAGGCCAATGTATCTGCCGGAATGGTGCATTTGGCACGTGCCAGCCGTCGGTCGGCGAGATTAGAGATGATGCGCAGCACCACCCGTCCGCCGGTGATCTTTTCCACCGCCGTGGCCAAGGCCTCGCAGGCGGTGTTCACGGTGTTGGCTCCCATGGCGTCGCGGCAATCGAACAGCAGGTGTAGGACCACCATCGGGCCAACGGTGCTGTCCTCAACCACTCGGACGATCAGATCGCGGGCTCCACCGCCCAGGCTGACGATCAGAGGATCGGTCTGGTCAGCCAACTGGAGCAGGCGATTTCTCTGAGCCAGGAGCTTGGAGCGGGCTGCCCAGGGATCGGCAACGTCCACTACCTGGATCTGGCCGATCATCACCGGCTCGTCGCTGCTGGCGATGAATCCGCCGCCATTGCGCACCAATCGGGCGGCGAAGCTGGCCCCGGCTACAACAGAGGGCTCCTCGATGGCCATAGGGATGAGATAGTCTTGGCCGTTAATGAGGAAATTGACGGCTATGCCGAGGGGCAGGGCGTGGATGCCCACCACGTTCTCGATCATTTGATCGGCCAGGGCTGGGCTCAAGCCTTCGCCCATCAGGATTTCTTTATCGTCAGCCGTCAGTCCGGCCCACTCTGTGACATCGGCCGCCCGGTCCTCTAAGCTTAGCTTGTAGAACCCAGGCAGGCGGGAGGATTTGTTCATCTACAGCTTTCGGTCCAAGGTTACACCAAAAAAGCCCATTACGGGCTTACGGTGAAAAGTATAACACAACATCCCTGTCAAAAACTATCAAATTTGCCCGGTGGAGGAAACAAAAGAGAGGCAGGAGTCTATCCTGCCTCTCTGTGTGAAGCGGGGGACCGCACCCTGACTTTGTCCTATCACCGCGGCTTCTGAGCCGTGACCTTGATGCTCACGATCTTGTTATTCAGCGAGGCCCTCAACTCATCTAGCGAAAGGGGTCCGGCCAGACCCGCCAGGAACTCCCCGACGTCCAGCGAGTCGAGATCAAAGTAGGTGCGTGAGGTCACCTCTACATCTGTGAATCCGGCCGTTTCGATTTTATCCAGATAAACGGCCTCGTCCAGTGCCCCACTGATGCAATTGTGCCAGGCATCCTCGCTCTTCCTGATAAACTCTGGCAGTTCCCCGTTGGCGACGATGTCGGAGACACTCATCCGTCCGCCGGGACGCAGCACGCGGTAGGCTTCACCAAAGACCGCGTCTTTATCCGGCGAAAGGTTGATGACGCAGTTGGAGATGATCACGTCCACCGATTCATTGGGGATAGGCATCTCTTCCATCTCGCCGTAGCGGAAATCCACGTTGGTCATCCCCATCTTCTTGGCATTGCGACGGGCCAGCTTGATCATATCTGGGGTCATATCCAGGCCGATGACCTTGCCAGTCGGCCCCACCTTGTGGGCGGCCAGGAAACAATCAATGCCCCCACCGCTTCCCAGGTCCAGTACTACCTCGCCGGACCGCAGATCGGCGATGGCTGTGGGGTTGCCGCAGCCCATGATGATGCCTGTCACGCTCTCCGGTAAACCGGCCAACTCCTCAGGCGAATACAGTTGCTCTGCATAGCAGGACACGTTCTCATCAGGAGCGCAACAGCTAGGGGTGGCCTCGCAGCAACTGGCCGCAGTTGGTTTCTCAATGAACTTGGCAGCGATCTCACCATAGGAGCGACGCACACCTTCCTTGATTTTCTCTTCGTTAGTCATGATCATTTTCCCCCTTCTTTGATTTATATGTATCGAAAAATGCCTATATATTGGTGTCTTCCCTCTTCACTTCTTCTGGCGGGGCAATTCGCTGGATCTTGTCAGGGCTCTCCACTCGATCAATGAAGAGCATGCCATCGAGGTGGTCTATCTCGTGCTGAAAGACGCGGGCCAATAATCCCTCTGCCTTGATCCGCACATTCTTGCCCCGACGATCCTGGGCCTTGACGGTGACCGAGGTAGCCCGTTTTATTTCTCCCACATAGCCAGGCAAACAGAGGCATCCCTCTTCGCCCTCCTCTTCCCCTTCGGCCCTGACAATCTGCGGATTACAGAGCGCGAAGAGCTTGCCTCTCTGAGGATCCTCCTCGTCCTCGGGCAACTGGATGATGATGACCCGTTCCAGCACGCCTATCTGGGGCGCGGCCAAGCCTATTCCGTTGGTGGCCCGCATGGTTTCCACCATATCATCTATCAAGACCTGCAGGGCCTCGCCAAAGGTCTTCACCTTCCTCGATTTCTTCCGCAATGTTGGATCGTCAGCTAAGATGATGGAACGAACAGCCATATTGTCTCCTTTCACGGTGTGAGGAAGACTGTGGCAGTGCCGGCCACGCTGATGGAACTCTCAGTGATAAGAAGCACCCGCACGTTCAACTGCAGGAACACTTTCTCGCAGAGTTTGCCCTCCCAGACAATCGAGTCGCCGAACTTGCGATAGGGATAGCCCTCGACACCTTCCAGCTCGATGCCCTCTTCCACCTGGCCCACGTATTTAACCAGAGTGCCAGGAATGAAACTGCCCTTACTCACATGGTAGGTCACTGGAGCGTTGGAATACTTCATGGGAGCTTCTGTGGGCGCAGAAGCTGCCACAGGTACGGGATCTCGCACGGTCATCTCCGCTGTCCCCCCCACGTAGAGTTTCTCTTCGGTGAACCAGAGCACCCGCAGCGAGAGGTCCAGGTCTACATTCTGCGCAGGGCTGCCCTTCCAAACGAGGGAATCGCCCTTCTGTTTGAAGGCGGTTTGGTCATCAATGAGAACCTCAGCTCCCCTGTCGGACAGCCCAACGTAGCGAATCCCTGTGCCCGGCAGGTTTGAACCTTTCTCGATGCCCGTCTCGAAGGGAGCGGTGTAATACAGCTCCAAAGGGCCACCTGGCAGCTTACGCTGGCAGGCGGGCAGCAGAGACAGTAACAATCCCAGAACGAAAAGGATGGCCGTTTTCCTCTTCACGTCGTCCTCCTCTCTTGATCTAGTGATGCCGAGCCCATGCACAACCACTTATCGAAGAAGGCTAGCAGCTTGGCTCTGTATTCATCGGGCTCTTGTTTGTCCACCAAACGGTGGCCGGCTTCGGGCGCTACCCAGAGCTCCTTGGGCTCACCGGCTTTGGCGTAGAGTTCCTGCACTTCAGCCAACGAGATATAGGGATCTAGCCCTCCGTGAATGATGAGGAGGGCTCGCGGGGCGATTTTATCCACCCAACAGATAGGGTCGGCCCTGGGCAGCCAGGCGCCAAGGCGCAGGCTGGCCACGCAAATGATCAAGGTGCTCACCCAGGCAGCGACCCAGTTGGGCAAGCCTCGCTCCCTCACCCCGCTGGCGATTGCACTCCCCAGTCGGGCAAAGGCCCCATCGCTGACCACGGCGTGGATGGCGTCGCTCTGCGGGGCTGTGCTGATAGCCACCGCTCCGCCCATGGAGAAGCCCAGTACTCCCACGCGGTCTATGCCCCGGCTCTGGAGGTAATCCACCGCTCCCAGCAGGTCCAGCCGCTCGTAGTAGCCCATCGAAACCCGCTGTCCTTTGCTGCGGCCATGGCCACGAAAGTCGAACATGAGGACATTGTATCCGTGGTCGTGAAAGGCAGGCGCATATTCGATATCGGGGTCCATGCTTCCGCCGTGACCGTGGCAGAAGACGATGGTTCCGCTAGGTTTTTCGGCAGGGATGAACCAACCCCGCAGCGTCAGCCCATCGCGGCTTTGGAAAGCCACCTCCTCATAGCTCAAGCCGTAGTCTGCTGGATCAGTCCGCACGTCGGGGGTGCGCCGTTTGGTGATCTGTTGAGATCCATACAAGCCAACAGCACCCGCTATCAAGATCGTCACTGCCAGGGCTGCGATCAGCAATTCGATGAGCATGTCCATCGGCTACTCTCAAACCAGGCCCGCTTCTGCTTTGTAGCGGGCGATTTCTCCCCGGACGGCGTCGCGCTCACTGATGGCCGTCTCGACGGGGCCTACTAACTTTTCCTCCCAACCGCCCACCAGTTCGGCCACTTTGCCCAGGAAAGCCTCCAGGGGGTCCAAGAGCTTGGTCACAATGGGCTCTATCAAACCGCCCTTGATGCCCTTGCCTTCCTCTTCGGAGAACCAATCGCGGCGCAAGGGTTCCAGCAGCCTGGTGTTGATGCCCTCCACGGCCTCAGGGATATGGGTCACCAAGTCATCAATGCGATCGAGGATAGCCCTGATCTTGTCACCGAAGCCAAAGGGCAGGCGGTCCAACAGAGAATCGAAGAAGCTGCCCAGGGCGTCGGTGATGGGCTCGGCCTTTTCCAACACGTTCTCTATGGCATCTTCCAGTGCCTGCAGTCTATCAGCCAGGGCCGAGATCACTCCCTCTGTCCACTCGATGCCGGCCCGAATGGTTGGGGAAGCTCCCTCGAAGTCCAAGAGGAGTTCTTCTACGGTATCCAGGCCAGCCTTGAGGGCCAAGCTCCCGGCCTCCATTCCCTTGAGCAGTGTACCCACGGCTGCCATGCCGGCTCTCACGATGGCGTCCAACCGGATGTTTTCCAGCTTCTCGTAAAGCGCCAGCAATTCTTTCAGTTTAAGGGCTCTCGCGGCTGCTTCCAACTCAGCCGCTGTGCGCCCCGCTGCCGTGCCTGTTTTCCAGGCGACCAAGCTGCCACCGGCACCCACCGTCAAGGCGGCTGCTCCCCCGACCAGGACCCCTCGTAAGAAGCGCCGCCGCGTCACGCCCTCTGCGGCAGGTATCCCCATGTCCACCTCTACTTGCTCTGTGAACTCGTCGAGCTTTAAGAGCGTCTCATGGTCGAGAGCCTGCAAACGCTGGCTGATGCGCTCGATCACTTGTCCCCGCCCGCTTTCGCTGAATTCAGTTTCCATTTCTCTCACTCCTCGTGAGTAAGGTGTGCAACTATTATATAGCATAATCGTCACAGACGCAAAGAGCAACGCTCCTGCAAAATGCGTGGCCTCTGTTCTTGCCAAACGAGCCCAAATCTGATATACTTATGAGAGAGGTTAGCGATGCGTTTCCTGAGTCTTGCCATTTCGGTCGCTGTGGCCCTGCTGGTGATGACGACATTCCTACCGGTCTCTTTCGGCGCACAGCCGTGACCGACGCCAACCCCGGCCGTGTCGCCGGGACCATCAACGGGCACGCCGGCACCCACGCTGACATCGGCCTGTCCGACGGACACGCCGACACCAGTTTCGCCTACGGACACGCCGACAACGGTTCCATCAACCGATACGCCAGTGCCACCCACGAGCACGCCGGCACCACCTGCACCGACAACAGCCCGCCCAACGGATACGCCAGCGCCCCCGCCCGCCACACCGACGCCGCAGCCACCGCCTACGGCCACGCCGACCTACTTGCCGACTGCGGCCATTGCCGAAACGCCTGAAGCGCAGGCATTGATTCCTGTGACGGGTGGGAACGCAGGGGAGCAGGGGAGCAAGGGAGCAGGGGAGCAAGGGAGCACCTCCGCCCCCCCGCTCCTCCGCTCATTTGGGTGGGTGTGGATTGCGGGGGCAGGGATGTCATTGGTCTGCGGAGGGGTGTTTTTGCATTGGCAAAAGGCAAGGAGGCGATAGCCACTTGCATAAAAGAAAAAGGAGGTACTACCATGTTAAACAAGTGGGGAAAGCAATTGAGGGTCAGTAGTTATGTGGTCGGGTGCGTGTTGATAGGAGCGTTAGGCGCATTGCTGGTGATCAGTTGGGTGTCTGCTCTCCAAGGGCCAGGGGTGGAGATCGGGCCAGATCATACGCGACAAGCCTACGTTGGGGATACCATACTCTACCATCACACCCTGACCAACACGGGCACGACGACAGACACGTTCACGTTAGAGGTTCTATCAACGCGAGGTTGGCCGGTGGAGTTGGTGGGAGCAACTCAGCCGACAGGGACATTGTCGTTGCAGGTGACCGCGCAGATGACAGCCCCCTTCCAGATCCGCCTGACCGTTCCAGCGGGCACCGTTGGTCTGACAGACACCACCGTCGTCACTGCCACATCACAACTCAGCCCTACGGTCCAGGATACTGCCAGCGACACGACTATTGTGGTGCTCCATCGCATCATCTTTCCATTCGTGGCCAAACGCTGGCCGCCCGTTCCTTACCTGGCGGCGTTGAATTCCATTGACAACACAGATGGAGATGGATTCTACACCGTGAGCTGGATTCCAGCAGAGCTGGCAGAGACCCATGTCCTGGAAGAAGACGACCATGCCAGCTTGACCAGCCCGACCATAGTCTACAACGGCCCTGGGACTTCCTGGTCGGTTCCTAGTCCCGGCAAATCGCCCGGAACTTACTACTATCGCGTGCGCGGTCATAACCAGTGGGGGTACGGAATGTATAGCAACATTCAAGCGGTCACAGTGTTACCGTTTCGCGTTGCAAATACCTCCCTCCAGGCTGGGCAGTGCACCACATTGAGCTGGGACTTTACTGGCATCAAGGGACTCTACATTGTTTTTGGCTATGGCTACGACAAAGAGCCGGTCAACGGACAAGGCTCTCGCCAGGTTTGTCCCAGCGTCAGCACCACCTACAAGGCGATCGTGACCAAGCTTGATGATAAAGAGGAAACCCACCAGGTGACGGTCAACGTCAACGGCACAGGCTGTGGCGATCCTATAGTCTGGTATTTTACCCCGACCACCTATTCTGTCCGCGCTGGTGAGAAATTCAGCGTTTTCTGGCACGTGGAATGTGCCAAGGCCGTCTGGTTCATTATCGGATCCGGTGCAGACCAGCCTGTGCAGGGACTTGGCTCTCGGATAGACGTGATCATCTACAGCACCACGACCTTCAAACTCAAGATCGAAAAGAGAAGCGGCGGCCTTGTCTATACGTCGTGCACCGTCCAAGTGAGATGATCATGACGGATACTTCGACAAGGCTCAGTATAAGCCTACAGCATAACGAGGAGGATACATGGCATGATCCGTTCTCTATACCGCTCGTATGACGAGCGTCTCCGTACGGATTTGAGGCCGGACGAGTTCGCTATGGCCCTGCAAGACATGGATGGCCTGCTGTGGGTGGACTTCCTGGATGAGCCGCCGGACGCCTGCGAGCCCATCTTGCGCGACACGTTCGGCTTTCACCCCCTGGCCGTGGACGATGCCCTGCAGGAGTCGCACGTCCCCAAGGTGGACGACTGGGGGCAGTATCTCTACCTTGTGTTGCACGCCGTCCTCTTCGACAATCAGGACGGCGGACATGTAGATACGCTGGAACTGGACGTGTTTCTAGGTAAGAACTTCATCGTGACTCATCACGATCAGCCCATCGCCGCCGTGGACCACGTGTGGACCTCCGTACAGCGCGATGAGCGTCACTTGAAGAGGGGGGCGGATCACCTGGCCTACAAGCTGGCCGATGAACTGGTGGCGGGGTATATGCCAGCGGTCGAAGAAATTGACGAAGCGATTGAGCTGATCGAGGATCAGATTTTTGACAAGCTTACGCCAGCCACCCTGGAACGCATCTTTGCCCTCAAGCGGGCCTTGCTCCACCTGCGCCGCATCATCACCCCGCAGCGGGAGGTGCTCAACAAGCTGGCGCGCGACGACTACGCCGTGATTGACGCCAGTGCCCGCGTCTTCTTCCGCGACGTGTACGATCACCTCGTCCGGCTGCACGACATCAACGAGAGCATGCGCGACCTGGTGGGCAGCGCGTTGGACACGTACCTTTCGGTCATCAACAACCGCATGAACGAGGTTATGAAGACGCTGACCATCGTCACCGCACTATTCATGCCCATCTCGTTCGTGGCTGGGTTCTTTGGCATGAACTTCTTCCAGGCCGTCGCCCCGCTGGACGTTTGGACGGGCAAATCGGCCTTCCTGCTGGCGCTTGCCGTGATGGTCCTCCTGCTGGTCGGCATGTACCTGTGGATCCGGCGGCGCGGGTGGCTGTAGAGCCTGCCCCCTCTCACCTGGGCCAGGATAGCCATAGAGGATGGGGTGGCGAGAGAATTGAGGCAAGGAGGAGTGTGATATGACCAGGATCAGAAAGTTGGTAACTACCCAGCCACTGTTGTCATTGCGAGCGTTTTTTGCGAAGCAATCCCCAAATCCGCATTGGAGATTGCTTCGTCGGCACAAACCGC
>CAYUPJ010000035.1:0-1416 GCA_964446635.1 uncultured Anaerolineae bacterium | reverse complement strand
GAAGCAATCCCCAAATCCGCATTGGAGATTGCTTCGTCGGCACAAACCGCCTCCTACTCAGAAACTTGGATTGTCATTGCGAGCGCAGTTTGCGAAGCAATCCCCAAATCCGCATTGGAGATTGCTTCGTCGGCACAAACCGCCTCCTCGCAATGACAGTCTGAGCAGTTACGGCTGGCGTTTTGTTATCGCTCGGTGAGTTGCTGATTCAAACACCCAGGAGCAGTGGTGGTGCACCGGGTCCTGGAGCCCGACGCTCAAATCTTCTTGACGGGTAAGCGAAAAGGTGATAGAATGGTAAAAGGTGGAGCCAGGAGTACCGCATACTCCCTTTTTTGTGACGCTTGCTGTGGAGGTTTCCATGGCAGCATTCGCCCGCGTGTGGGACAATGAGGAAGACGCCGTTTATGACCGCCTATAGACAGGGCGAAGAGTGGAGGAAAATTGATGATTGCTGTCCAGTTGAAACGTGAAATCACATCCCTGCTTGACGCTTTACCTGAGCCCAAGCTCACGGTCGTATTTGACTTCGTGCAATTTCTGGCAGAACGCGATCTGCAGGCTGCCTGGATAAGCGCTCAGAGCCAGTCCGCCGCCTATCAGGAATGGGTCGGCAGCGACAACGACATCTACGACGAGGTGTTTGCCGATGCCTGTCCAACGCGGTGATGTGGTGCTCTGTCGGCTTTGGAGGTCGGAAGCGGAGAAATACCAATCATCAGGGGTCATGACAGTGACAGATGCCCCGCTACAGTTGATTTTTGTATCGAGTTGTGGTAAACTGTAGATGAGTATATCAGACCTTTGTGAGGTGAAACCATGTCCGTAACCACAGACTACCGCCAACAGTTGCTGGAGGAAATTAGCGACCTATCGCCGCAAGAATTGGAAAGAATCTATCGGGTTGTACTACTCCTCAAGGAGGAGTTCATTGCTCCTGACGAGGCACGCTACTACACCGAATCGTGGATCCAAGCTGAGCGGGAAGCGACAGAGGCTTATCGCCAGGGCGGGCTGAAGGCCTATGCCAGCGTAGATGAAATGATGGATGACATCCTCTCGGAGACCGAAGACGAATGAGACTGGTCCCCTCACCTCGCTTCCGCAAGAGCCTTCGCCGCCTAGACCCGCAGATTCAACGACGTGTTCGGGAGAAGCTAAAGCTCTTTCTTGAGAACAAGTATCATCCATCGCTGCGCTACAAGACAGTGCAGGCTCTCAAGCACAAAGCCCCGCCAGTCAAAGAGATCTCTATTACCATGAGCATCCGCGTCACGTTACAAGCGACATAGCCCCCAAACCCGACGCCAGCCAAGGTTGCACCCTTGCGTGCCCGCGCGGCATTTGAGTTTTCAAGGGGACTGTGGTATGATATGTCCGGGTATCAGCATAGGAGAGTTGTTCGACCTTGAGGAG
>CAYUPJ010000034.1:0-25725 GCA_964446635.1 uncultured Anaerolineae bacterium | reverse complement strand
TTCAGGCTGGGCATCGTGCTGGTGGTTGACCTGCAAGGGCTTCTGCTGTATAATAACGAGCAACAAGGGATGCCCATGGGTTTTCGCAAAAGACCCTGTCTCGGCATATCATGCAGAAAAACTCAGTATCAGTAGATGGAAAATTACTAGAGGTCTGTTCCATAAGTTTTTGGGGTAAAGCCCAGCTAAACGGTTTGGGCGGAAGCGCCGGTTGAGTAGGGCCTGGAACGTTAGTGAAAGGGCCGTATCGAAACCAAGCGGCTTGGCAAGACCCGCTCCCTTGGTTTCGATACGCTCTCCGCTACGCTACGAGCTACTCAACCAGCGGTCGCTAATCAAGGATTACCCTAAGAACTTTTGGGAGGCACCTCTAGCAGCGGTGGCTCCCACGCCGCCGATTCGCGGGCATGGGAGCCAAATGGCACTACCTTTTCAGACTGCGCGGGGATGATGAAGTTTGAGAATTTGTTTGGGTAACCGCAGGGTGATTTTTGTTGTTACATCCTGTAGTGGTCGAGCTACCGGAAAACATTTTTGAGCGTGCGAAACGCACAGCGAAAGGGCTAAAGCAGCCAGTCCAACAGGCCCTGGTCAAGATTGTGGAGGCCGGTTTGCCGTACTTGACGAAGGTACCCCCCGAGTACCGGCCAGAGCTTGAAGCTCTGGAAGCCATGAGCGACAAAGAACTCTGGGAGATAGCGCGGAGCGAGATGCCGGCTGCCCAGCAGCGCCAGTTGGACTACCTTCAGCGTGGTGGTGTTGAGAATGAACGCGCCCTCGTTGCAGGAAGAGGCCACCAGGCCGTTGACCTCCCACCAGTAGCGGTGCGGCGCACGCAACAGGGGCGCCCGCGTGGCCTGGTAGTCGGCTGCCAATGTTTCTCGCGGCGCGCCGATGATCTCCCTCGCCAGAGTGTCCAGCGACTTCTCGGCCAGGGTACGCACGGGGCGAGACCCTAAAGGTTTTGTTTTGAAACCTTTAGGGTCTTAATGTGCCATCCCAATCAATGATGATCTTCAGGTGTTTTCCCATTTTTTCTCCTGAGCGGCCAGGGTACGCACGGGGCGAGACCCTAAAGGTTTTGTTTTGAAACGTTTTGTTTTGAAACTAGGGTCTTGAGGGAATGAGAGTTTCCTTGTCAGCCTGGGCAAAGTGGGCACGATAGGCCGCCGTTTCTTCTAGCAAGGCCTTCAGTTGAGCGGCTATCTGGGGCAGATCATCACTGGCCACGTGGTTGCCCTCTGCCAGTTGTGTCTCGTCACCTTCTTCATCGAGCACCACAAGGTGCCCCCGCGCCGCAAGCCAGGCGATACCCTGGCGCACGGTCGTCTCCCGTTGGGCAGTGGCCGCCGCCAGGGTGGAGATGCTGGCTCGACCCTGATTGGAACTCAAAGCATACCTGGTCAGACCGACTAAACGCTTCAGGAACGTCTCGGGGTGGTCCAGACCGGGATCTATCCCAAACAGGTGGACCATCGCCGGCGAGACCTTTTCCAGCACCGTTCGTAATTCGGTAGGGCCAGGAGGAGTGGTCCAGATGATCAGTAACTTTGATGGCTTCAATTCATATCGGTCCTGACCGCCGACTTCTGCCCTGGCCTCGGCTTCACTCCATACCTCTGGAATTGCTACCCAGGGGCGTCCCCGCCCCGTTTCATCTCCCCGCCCCCGCAGGCGTTCCAGCACTTTGCGGGGGCCGGGCTCCCGCCGATGGTCCACAATTTCAAGAGAGCCCCGTAGGGTTTTGGGAAACCCTTCGGGTTTGGGCTCTTCAATCTGGCGAGCATCCACCCATTCCACCTGTACGTCCCGCTGCCCCCGGTAGTCGCTGGCCCGTACGACGTAGACCAGATCAAACCGTCCCTGTGGCAGCGGCCAGCCGGCTCCTTGCCACCAAATCACTCTCTGAGCCGTGCCTTCCTCGTCCTCCACGGTCAATTGAAGGTGCTCGCCGGTGCGGCCTACCGTGCTATGGCTGGTCAATGAAAGTCCTCTACTGACTAGAATCAGGGGCGGGTTGCCAGGCCCAAAAGGCGCCAGTCGCTCCAGGTTCTCGACCAGATCGAGGGACAGGTCGCCCAGTGACATATAGCCGTCTATCTGGAGGCTCGGTCGGAGACCTTCGCCTATCGGGAGCATCTCCGACACGGTACGCGACAGGGCGCGGCGGAACTCTGGGATCCGCTCAGGATCAATGGTCAACCCGGCGGCCATCGGATGGCCGCCGAATTTTACCAGCATCTCCCGTTGGGCAGCGATGGCAGCCGTGATGTTGCAGCCCTCGATGGAACGGGCTGAGCCCTGGCCTAGTGCGTCGGGCGGGGTGGCGATGAGTATGGTCGGTCGGTGGTAGCGTTCGGCCAGGCGGCTGGCCACGATACCAATCACTCCGGCCGGCCAAGATGGATGGGACAGCACCAGTGCGCTGTGCTCCAAGAGCGAGGGATCGCGCTCGATTTGAGCCTGGGCCGCCTGAAAGACCTGGTTGCACAACAGCTTGCGTTGAGCATTCAGCCCCTCCAGCTCCGTGGCCAGGATGCGGGCGCGACCCAGATCGTGGGTCGTCAGAAGCTCCACGGCCACGTTGGCGTCGGCCAGCCGGCCCAGGGCATTGAGTCGGGGTCCCAGAACAAAGCCGATGTGCTCTTCCGAGAGCCAGGCCGGGTCGAGTTCGGCGGTTTCCATCATGACCCGCAGGCCCAGTCGTTCGGTGTGGCGCAGTGCTTCGAGACCCCGCTGGAGCAGGTAGCGCGTGTCCCCGATCTGCACCGCGACGTCGGCCACAATCCCCAGGGCCACTAGGTCAAGATACTGCGCCGTGGCCCCCGGCCGGCTTGCCCGGTTGTACAGCTCCTCCGCCAGCTTGTAGGCGCATCCCACCCCCGGCAATTCACGCAGCGGATGCGTAGCCGCGAGCATTTTGGGGTTTACGATGGCGCGGGCTTCGGGCAGAGTGGAGGGCAGATCGTGGTGGTCGGTGATGACCACGTCCACACCATGCGCCTGGGCGTAGGCGATGGCCTGGTGCTCGGTGACGCCGGTATCACACGTCAATACAAGATGGACACCCTCCGCGATGTGACGCTTCAGCACGGGGAGGTTGAGACCGTGGGATTCGGTCTTGCGGACAGGGATGTGATAAGTGACGGCCGCCCCCAGGTCCTTCAGAGTAGAGACTAGAAGGGTCGTCGCTGTCTGCCCATCCACGTCAAAGTCGCCCCAGACACAGATGGGTTCTTTCTGTCGGATGGCTTTCTCCAGGCGATCTGCGGCTTCGGCCATATTCGGCAGATCAGATGGCGGAGCGGGCCGGTAGCAATCAGGATCGAGGAAGGCTCTGGCCGCTTCAAGATTGGTGAATCCGCGCCGGGCCAGGGTTTTCGCTAGCAGTGGATGCCCACCGATGGCGGTCTGCAGTTCCTGGGGTACTTCAATGTCTTGTGGCTCAATCCATTCTTCATGCTTTTCTTCCATGTTTCAGTACTCGATCTCGGCAATCTGCTCGAAGTCAAGGGCGATCTCAAAGTCGTCACCCACTTCTGGCTCGCTTTCCACTTCGTCGAACAGGCCAGCCTTGACCCCGCGCCGACACAAGGAACGATAGGAGCAATAGCGACAGCGCCACTCCTGGGTGGTGAGGGGTAAGTCATCGTCTCCCAGGCTCTTGATCTCCTCGACAAACGAAGCCAGGTAATCGCTGTCCGCGTCGTACTGAGCTGCGTCGTAGGGAAAACGCTCGGGGTCTTCTGGAAAGTTGGCGAACCAGTAGACCATCTCTATCTGTTCGGGCTGAAACGGCCTGCCCTCGTTGAGATGGGAACCAGCCCGGACCAGCAGATAAGGGTACACTCTGGTCTGCAAACGCTCGGCCAGCCATTTCCGCCGGGGTCGTTTGCGGGAGGTCTTCCAATCCAGGATAGCTGCCCGTTGCCCAGGCTCTACGGTGATGAGATCATACTTGGCGACCAGGCGATGGCCACTAACCGGGGCGGATAGGGCGACCTCGGGGTAACGAAGTCCCGCTGGATCGGCGGGCGCGCTATTCAGGTAGTTGTGCCACCAGCGACTCAGGTCTTTGTCGGTCACCATGCTCGACAGGCGGTCTGGTGAGAGACCTAGTACATGCTGATGTGCCAGGCGATGGAAAGCTGCTCCTTGCTGAAGATGCCGCTCGTTCTCCAGGGCCGGTTCCACCTCAACCGCAGGCCAGGCCAGGCGCAGTAGATAGCGCAGTTGGAAGCGTCGTGGGCAGTCTACATAGTCCTGGAGATTGCCCTGGCTGAATTGAAAGTCAGTCGGTAGCGTCATGTACCTGTCCCTCCCAGAATGTCTGCAAGGCGATGAAGGGAATGGCCGGTTGTTGGTCGCCGCGTTTGCCGGTATTCCAGGTGATGATCAGCTCTTTCTTGGCACGGGTGATGCCTACGTATAACAGGCGCAGCCGCTCGGCGGCGTATTCCAGCCGCGCTTTCTGAGTTGCTCGCCCCTCCTCATGGTATGAGGCCACGGTATCCTCGGGTAAGAGGACTTCCAGTTGGGCCAGGGCCTCGGCCTCGAGGTTCAAGCGATTGCGCACGAACCACCTCTCGGAGATGAACTCGTCGTGGGGCAGGGCCGAGGGGAAGTCGTAGTTGTTGACCGACATCAGGTAGACCCGGTCCCACTCCAGTCCCTTGGCCTTGTGCATGGTGGTTACCACTACTTTGCCTTTGTGCCGCTCAGGATCGAAGCCGATGTCGTCCTCGCTCAGACCCAGGAAGCGGCGTTCGTTCCGGGCCACTACTGCCAGTTCCTGGGTAAGCTCCGGCAACCGCCAGTCGGGATGTGTCTCGCTCGCCCGTCGCAGAACCACGGCCAGCTTGTGGGCCACAGCCAGATCGGCCGGCTCGTGGAACAGATCCTGGGCCAGGGTGAGAATGAGCTGGTCTATGGGCAGCAAGGTCGCCCCTTGCCAACGCCGCACCAACTCCCGGAACTCGACCAACTGCTCACCGACCTCTGGGATCTCGGCGGCCAGCTCTAGATCAGCCAGCCAGTCCCGGTCTACCCGTGGCCACAGGAAATCCTCAACCCACCGGCATTTGCGCAGCGCCTTGACGACCACCTCAAGTCGCCTCCTGGCCTCCTCGTCTTCGCGATCCCGGCGCCGCCACACCTTGTAGCATGTCGCCAGCTTGTGCTGCGAGATGGGGTCGGCCAGGTAGCTGACGATGTTGGCCAGGGCGCCCGCCGTCTCGCGGGTGGATCTCGTGCTGCGCAGGAACTCGATGTACTCCAGGCCGCGTTTCTTCAGCTCACTGGCCATCGCAAAGCCACGATCGTTACGCGGCACCAACACGGCCACGGTCTCGTCCTGGTGCTCCGGCAGCCAACGCGCCAGTGAGTCGCCCACGGCGCGGAGTTCTTCGCCAGGGGTGAATTTCTGGGCGATGAGGCGCACCTTCCGGGGATCATCGCGCGGGTTGGGTTGCGGGTCGCCGATTGGGGTAGGCTCGATGTGGGGCGGCGCCAGGGCACTGTGGACTTCCTTGACCGGATGCTCCTCCTGTGTCCAGTCAATCAGGTAATTGGCCAGGTTGATGATGCTCTGAGTCGAACGGCCAGAGTTGGGCAATTCACGTGGTTGAACGTCCGCTTCCCCCAAAAAGCTCCGCAGGAACTTGGGACTGGCGGTGGTGAAGGTCTCGTAGATGGCCTGGTTGGGATCGCCGACGCGCACCCAATTGCCGCCCGACCCGACCAGAAGCCTCAGGATCCGCTCCTGTAACTCGCTGCTGTCCTGGGCCTCGTCTTCCAGGATATAGGGCCAGCGATAGCGCAGGCGCTGCAGGTACTCCTCGTCCAGCTCCAGGGCCCGCAGCGCCAGGCGGATGAGGTCGTCAAAGTCCACCGCGCCACGGTAGGCCAGGGCGCGCTGATAGTCGGCGTAGATGGCCCAGCCCAGCTCTACCAGGGGAAGCGGCTGCGGGAACCTGTCCAGGCGGTCGCGAAGCTCAGGGGGAGTGATCTGTAGGTCCTTGGCCTGTCTGATGAAGCTGAGGGCGATGCTGCTCACCAGACGGGGCCACTGGTCTCGGCGTACCCAATCCCGCTGCCCCTCTTCCAGGTCGAAGGACAGGAAAGAGTCGGCGGCGTAAGGGTTACTGCGCAGCCAGGCTTCCACCGCATCCTGCCGGATCTGATCCGCCGCCCGCTCGTCCACGATCTGGAAGTCGTCCGACAGGCCCACCAGGGCCGGTCGCTCGCGCACGACGTCGTGGGCCAGGCCATGCAAGGTGCGCACCCGGTAGCTGATATGTGGCAGCAATCCGCGCTCCTGGACAAAGTCGGCCACCCGGCCGGCGAAATGATCCACGGCAGAGTTGACCAGGGTCACCACCAACACCTCCTGGTCATCCTCCAGCACACCGCTGGCGACCAGTTGGGCGGCCAGGGCCGAAAGCGTGATCGTCTTGCCGCTGCCGGGCACGGCCGAGACGCCCATTCTTCCGTCGGTGTAGCTCAGCACCTCTTGCTGCTTGGGGCGGGGCTTAAACATCGGCCACCTCCGGTTCGGCGGGCAGACGGCGCAGCACTCGCTGGATGGCCTGCAGCAGCGGCCCCCGTTGCTCATAGCCCTGCTCACCCAGCTCGCTGAGTCCGAGGTAGATCTTGCGGCGGCAGCGCCGGATCAAGCCCAGGGTGAGGCGATAGAGGGCGTCCTGCCTTGTCTCGAACTCGTCGGCATCGCTCCAAACCTCATTCGGAGGCCAGTGGCGGCTGAGCACGTAGGGGTGGGTAAGGGGCTGATAGAGCCGTTCCCACCAACCCCGGCTTCCGGCGTTGATCCAAATCTGGTAGTCCACCGGTCGGTTACTCATCAGGAAGGTGTAGGCCGGAGCCAGCAGCACCGCGTCCTGCGGCTGTAGCTGCCAACTGCGGATGTATTGGGCGGCGACCACGCCGTCCTGTACCATCTCGACGTACTCTTGCCCCAGGGGTTTGCCTTCTTCTTCGCCTTTTTCAGTAATGAGGTCGCCTCTTGTCACCCAGCGGAATTTTCGCACTGACTCGATCAGGTTGGCGGCCACTTCCCCGGCGTCATAGCTGCGGTGAAAGCCGTGCCCGGCCTGGGACAGCACCTCACCGAACAAACGGCTCAGGAAGTGGTCGAATTCCACCATTGGCCCGGCGATGTAGTCTTCGATCCAGGCCCGCAGGTCTTCGTAGCGTCCACCCAGCACAAAGGTGATGCGCTCCTGCATGTCGGGGTTGATCTGGTCAAAGGAGCTTAGAGTGGGCACGTTATCTTTGACGCGGTACACGATCTCGGCCAGGAGTTGCGCCCGCACCAGGTCCATCCCGTCAATGGCCTGCATCAGGGCGTAGGCCACGTCGAACCGACCGGGGCAGATTCCCCACTCTGGGTGAGCGATGGCTGCCAGGGTCAGCAGGCACCGGGTGGCCGGTTCCTCCCGCAGGGCCCGCGAGGGGCGATGGGAGCGAGCCGGGACGCCCAGTTGCTCCAGCCTGCTCATCAGTGAGAAACGGAGGGCGTCGGTCAAGAACGGGGCCAGCACGACGATCTCTCCAGGGGGGACATCCTGTTCGTGCACCAGCCCGGCGATCTCGCTGGCGACCCAGTCGAGCATCTGAGGGTGGTAGCGGTGGTATTCGTAGGCCAGGACTGCGCGCACGTCCCCCCCGGCTGCCTCGGATGGGCGATTGAAGCTGCGGGCCAACTGAGTCCCAAAGGCCCGCAGATCGGGTGAGCTGACGGTGGACTCAGTGAAAGAAACCTCCTCCTGGCACAGCTTCTTGAGGGTGTAGGCATTCTGTGGATCGGCTCCCAGGAAACGGCGGTAGCCCGCCTCCCGGTCGTAGATCAAGAGCGCGGACTGGCAATGGGGCAGCCATTCACTCAACAGGTCGTGGGCTACCGGGGTGTCTTCCTCGACGTTGTCTACGATGAGGTGGGTATAGCGGGTCAGCAGATAGTCGTGGCACAGGGGATGGTTCCATAGATGCTTTACAAACACTTCAACCTGGAGCGAAAAGTCGAGCAGGTTGTGGGCCAGGCAGTAGTCGCGGAAGCGGGCGGCGCAGGCCTGGGCCTCGTCGTAGATGCGTTTTTGGCTGTGTTCGCCTCCCCAGGCGGCCTTGAGTCGCTGGCCGATCTGGGTATGGGGGAAGCCGACCACAGCGGCCTTGTTGAGGTTGTCAATGACCTGGCTGTAGAGGCGGTTGCGGTTGATGACCACCGACTCGAAGTAGCCCTGGTCGAGGAGGGGGCGGACCAGGCGGGCCATGTAGTATTGGGCCGTCTCCAGGGTGAGAAAGGTGGGTGGTTGGTCGGGCTGGCCGAAGCCCGCCTCCTCGGCGATGAGCGGCCAGAAGAGATCCACCGCCTGCTGGGCCAGGCCACCGACGGTGGAGATAGTTACCTGCCCGCCGGCTCTCACGGTCGGGCGGCGGAGGGCTTCGTAGTACGGCGTGGCCAGCGTGCGTTGGGGCACGAGCACCAGGATTGACCTGGCGCGGACGCGGGAGTCGAGCAGGTGGAGGAGACGCCCGACCCCGGCGGTGGTCTTGCCCGTGCCGGCCGGGCCTTCCAGGAAGATTTTGTTTTCGATGGGGCGATTGATGAGCGCGAGTTGCTGATCTGTCAGGGAGAATGATGCCATAACTGTTGATATTCCTCGCTGGGGCTTGACCTATCCAAATGGATATTCGGTAACGTCAACGCCCTCTGTATCCCTCTCACCTGGAAAGAGGGCATAGGGCTCATTCAAATAGATCTCCAAGGCAACCATTCGGCCTAACAGATCACGCAGATCGGTGTCGTCTATGATCTCAAAGATAGCATCGGACTCGCGCACTGGGTCTGGGGCATGTTCCTGAGATAACCAGTAGGGAGCATCCAGGTCCTGGTCTAGTTCCAGGTCGTTTTGAGGAGTCAGGTAGTATGGCGCTCGCTTGGTGTCTACTTCGTTCATCTCTACCTCCATTGGTCAAATCTGATCGGTAATGTCATCGCTAGGGTAGTACGGCGTGGCCAGCGTGTGCTGGGGCACGAGCGCCAGGATCGACCTGGCGCGGACGCGGGAGTCGAGCAGGTGGAGGAGACGCCCCACACCGGCGGTGGTCTTGCCCGTGTCGGCCGGGCCTTCGCGGAAGATTTTGCTCTCGACAGGGTGCTTGATGAGCGCGAGTTGGTGGTCCGTCAGGGAGAATGATGTCATTGACAATCTGTCCAATTGACTTTTGAAGTTTACTTGGTAACCATCCATTCTGGGAAGCGGTGCAGACGCTTGGGGTCTGTATTCTTTGGCACAGCGATCACTAACAGTTTTCGGGGACGGGTCATTGCAACGTAAGCAGTGCGAATCTCTTCATCTCCAAGTGGTCGTTCAGCCAGTTGTTTTGTTGTGCATTTCCCTCTGTTAGTTACTATGAACAACACAGCTTCATACGTCTTACCTTTGGCAGAATGAATAGTCTCAACAGTTATTTTGCTGCTATATGATGCTTCTACAAAAAAAGACGATACTGGCCAATCTCTAAACTCTGTAAACCTCTTCCTACTCTCTGTTGTCCATGGCTTCACTTTTAGGCTAAGGCTATCCTTATCATCAATCAGCCAATGATTTTCCATGAACCATTTCTCCAACTTGGATTTCGATTCATTTACCCAGTCGGCCAATTTCGCATTTGAGGGTGGTAGTAGTTTCAATAATCGCCAGAGTCCAATCTGCCAATTCCTAGCACCTATCGTTGCAATCACTAGTTGGTCAATTTCAGTTTTGGTGTGAGTATGATCGCCAAAGCAAATTCTAGAAGTAGCGCCTTGAAGGTAGCTCATTGCTTGTTTTATATCGCCGTTATCATGGTAATGACTAGCTTGTGCCAGCAATCGGGTAATAACATGGTTCCAAGGATCTACTTCTTTTCCGAGGCCAAGTATCCAACGCAAAAGTGCACGTCCTCGTACCAAAATAGCGACATTTTCAGGAGTTGGCCTAGTGCCGTGCTTCTGGCAAAATGCTATGAAGTAATCTTGCAGAGAACTCACATCCGCAAGATCATATTCTATGATCCTGGGCAGCACTGGAAAGGCAGCATCATCTCCGACCGCTTTCGAGGCTTCTGTAAGGGTTGAGAATCCCTTTGTCGCATTACAGATATGTTGTGAGCTACGCCGGTTTTCTGTTAAGGAGAGGGGTTCCCAACCTTCAGTGTTCATCTTGCTTGCAAATACCTCCGGGTTTGCATCTCTCCATTCATAGATCGCTTGATCGGGATCCCCAACCAAGATTACCTCTGATAACCCCTGTTCAACTAGCAAATCTACTATCCGCATCTGTATGTTGGAGGTGTCTTGTGCTTCGTCAATAATCATTTCGGGGAAACGTCCTACTAATGCTTTCGCGACTTGGGGGTGCTTCTCAAGTATTCTCATAGCCCAATAGTTTGCATCAGACTGATTCGCGTATCCTTTCTTCACAAAACGTTTCTTTAGTTTTAAACAGCGGCTTTTGTTGTATGGGCAATTTGCCTTATCGCCTTTCACATTTATCAACTGCCCATTGATATCGTACGTAAAATCTATAAGGCGACACTGCCTGTAGCACTCGTATTTCCCCCAAACCCACTCATTTCCCACAGGATTCCATACACTGTGATATAACCCAACTATGGTTGGCCTTTGTTGGCATTCCATCACCAAATGTCCAAACGGGAGAAAGATCCAGGTGTTGACAAAATGGTCTATAGTACCCAAAAAATGTGGATAAGGGGGTACTGCTGGATACCCTAATCCTTGTAATTGCTGACTAATCTCTTCATGTGCCACGTTGGTGAAAGATAGAGTGACTATCCCAACATGTAGATGCGTCCATTCATTCAACCGTTTGGCTAACCTATGCGCAACCGTAAATGTCTTTCCACTACCTGGGCAGGCTCGAAGCACGAATCTGCCAGATTGCTTTATTGCCATTTGTTGTTCAACTGAAGGCTCAGACATAAAACCTCTTCCCCTCACGCAGGTTTCCCAAGAGTTTTTACTGGTGCAACATATTCCAAAACGCCCACAATATATTTTGGAACTTCAAACTCGAATTTTGGACTTCCCGATGTATCATATTCGTCAAGAATTGCTGCCAAGCGCTGTGCAAACCTCGCTTTTGAGTCTTTGATTGCGAGCCATAAGCACACGGCCCTGTGCTCCGGATCCATCACGTCAGCTTCAAAAAGTTCTCGGAGTCTCTTTGCAATATTGGGATGAACACTCTCAAGGGCGCCCAACATATATTCAACATTTGCTGGTATTCTAGCTAATTCATACTCAAAGGTCTTATAGGCCGTTTTGACGATTAGTTTTCCACCTTCCAGATCTCTTGCTTTTAGAGACCTATCAGACTCTTTGCCCTCTTTCATTCTAAGAGAAATGTTGTCTGATTTTTCTATAAACTCTTTTGCTTCCGTCTTATCTTTGCCTGCAAATGCTACATACATGTCTTCGTCCGTAAGTCTATTGGGATCCCCCCTAGATGTACACCTATCGTCATCTGTGATGATGGCACAAGGAATACCAATATGTTGATCTACTTTGTCAGAGTTGAACAACAGTGCAAATGGTTCAAAAGCTGTACCTGAAACATTGACAACTTCAACGGCATTATGATCCAGCCGCCGCCCTAGTCGCTTGGCAAACACAGGCAAAAGCAGTGCTTCTGAGATACCTTCTGTTAGTATCACACCTTTTGCAAAAAACAGTTGAGATTTGGTTACGTCCAAGTAGCGTCTCAAATCAGCTTTTTGAGAAGGGTCCAACGGACATTTTCTCAAAGGGATGGCAGCAACTCTATCTTCTAAACTCTTATGAAGCACTATAACGCTATCAATGTCAGCGCGAGAAGTTAAAGTGGGAGAATGTGAAGTAACAAAGACTTGTATTGGACCTTGATCATTCCCATCTTCATCCTTTGAAGCTGAAACCCTTTTGAGGAAGTCAAATACCAAATCCTGTAACTGGGGATGTAGATGAGCTTCTGGTTCTTCTATCAACAAGGAGTTGTAAGAATATGGCTCGATATTCTTCCGCTCCCGAAGGTCCCCAAGAACTGTCCCCATGTATATGAGATTATTGTATCCCATGCCATTCTGATCAAGTTCAAAGATGCCTACAACGTGTTCCAGTAATTCAGCATATACATCCTCGCCTATGGTCTGCTGTTCGCTCTCTGATAGTTTTGAAAGATCGATAAATACCCTGTTGTCAATGTGCTCACTTTTAGCATTCAATAGGTCTGAGCCATTGGGGTTACGAGACAAGAAATCATTCCACTCCTGTTCAGTGAAATTAGCCTTAACTTCTATGCCACTGAGGGGTAACAGAACCCGAAGCGAATCGGCAACGCGGTCAAATTCAGGTGTTACTAAACCCAATCGTACATCTTGTTGTAATCTACTTCTTTCTATGTCGAAAAGATGCCTGTTGATTATCTCACCCGCTTGTTTGATTCTGTCTTCTTTTAGGATGTTCCTGTTTGCATCTACAACATGTCTAAGGATTTTCTCTTTTTCACTGTCGTCAGTGACCAGTTTCCGCAGTAGTTGTCCGAGGCGGCTTCCGCGTCCTGGCCTCAAATCGCTCTCAGCATCACGCAAAGCTCCGAGGAAAACATGATTCATCAAATCTAGCGTTTCAAAGCTGACAGTTTGACCATCCTTCTCTCCGCCCCAGACCGTTAGCCTTATCCGGTCAATCCCTTTGTGGGTCTCTCTTTTATACCGTAGATGAAGTTGTGCAGTAATTGGTGAACTAAGTACCAACATTTCGTAAAACATTGCCTGCTCTTCTTCTGAAAGACCACCGAAAGTGAAATCTAGAGTGATCTCGTCGGCGTAAGTTCCGTCTTGATACAGATGAAAGTCTTGAGTAGAGACATAGATATCTCTTCTGCCTGCCCCCAGGCTGAATCCGAGACGCAGGGCATCAATCAATGCAGATTTACCAGTATTGTTTTCCCCTATCACTACATTGACGCCAGGTTGAAAGGTGATTTCGATACCTTTATCATCAAAACAGCGAAAATTCCGAATGTGGATTCTCTGTAGAAACATTTCGCCTCCTCCAGTATATCAAGTTGGTTCTAACAGAAGTGTTCCAACCTGTAGGATCTCAACCAGGACACTACCTTGGCTGGCACGGTTGAGCGGCTCGAGACACACCCATTATACACGAAAGCGCGGTCAACTGCAAGAGGCCGCGCTTTCACCGAAGCGTCCCGCTGTAGATGGCATGGGGAAGTGCCGGGCACATCATGGCTGATTGAGCTGTCGCAATCGGTTCAGCGTGTCCAGCGAAGCGAAGACCACGATGCAGTCTCCGCCCGCCAACACGATCTCAGGAACAGGATGCAGGTCCACCCCCTCTGCTCCCCGATGCATGATCACCGAGAGGTCCAGCTCCCGCTCCAGTTGGGCCAGTGTCTTGCCTACCAGGCGAGAGCCGGCCTGCACCGTCACCTGGCTGACGTTGAGTAAGGTATCGCCCACGTAGAAGGCGTGAGAGATGTCGGCCTGGGTGGCGGCAGCGGCAAAGGCTGGTGCGGCCAGGGCCGATGTGCTGAAGACGGTATGGATGCCGAATCCCCGTTCCACCTTTCTGGCCAGCTCGGCATCGAACATGCGCATCACTACCCTGATGTCCGGCTTCATTTCTCGGGCATCCAGGGCGATGGCCAGGTTAGTGAGGTCGTCTTGGGTGCAGGGGATGATGGCCCGGGCCCTCGGCACCCCGGCCTTGACCAACGCCTCCGGCTGTCGGGCATCGGCAATGATCACCGGCACTCCCATCTCCCGCAATCGTTCCACGAAACGGCCCTCCTCCCGCTGCTCGATCCCCACCACCTCCTCCCCAAATTGGAGGAGCTGCTCCACCACTCGATACCCCAATTTCCCCAGCCCGCAGACCACGATGTGGTTTCTGAAAGTTGACGCCACCGCCACTTGCCATTCCCCCTTTCTGACCTGCTTGTTGAACAGCATCACTCCGAAGCGGAGCACCCCTTCGGCGATCACCCCCAATCCCAGAATCGGCACCACGAAGAAGAAAACCTGCAGAAGGCCGCTGCGGGGGTAGGGAATGGTGGTCTCGAAAAAAACGAGGGTGAACACTGCATACAGCGCTTGGCTAAAAGCGAGGCCCTGCCCGGTCTCCGGCGACACGTAGAAGCGCCACAGTATCAACCCTCCCAAGAGCAACAGCCCTGCGAAGAGCCACAGGGAGTTGCGAAACTGTCGCACCAACACCCGAGTGTCCCGCAGGCTGGCCCGCAGATAGCGTCGTAGGCTATATTTCTTGCTCATGCTCTTCCCTGTCTTTTACAACCCCCGCGTGAGAATCTCTCGCATCTCGTCGGGGCGGGGCAGCATCAGCGGGCTGCGCAGGCTGACCTTGACGCGATGCTCAGGCGAGAGCAGCACCGCGTTGCGGGTCACCTCGGCCCCGGTGCCGGCCGTGGTAGGGATGGCGATGTAGGGCGCGGAAGGCTGGATGAGCGGCTGCCCCCGGCCGATGACTTCCAGATAATCGTCCGGATCGCCGCCGTTGGTCAGCAGGGCGGCGATAGCCTTGCCGGTGTCCAGCACACTCCCTCCGCCGAATCCGATGACCAGTTCGCAATCCGCTTCCCGCGCCTGTTGCGTGCCCAGGCGGGCCACCTCGGTAGTTGGCTCACCAGAGACGGAGAAAGTGACGGTCTCAATCCCCTGTGCGGCCAGAAGGTCCAGCAGCGGCTGGGCGCGTGCGGGGTTGCGGCCAGTCACCACCAGAGCCCGGCTCCCCATCTCCGCTGCCAACGGCCCGACCTCCTGCAGCGTACCCGCCCCGAAGATGATGTGCGTGGCCGTGGCAAACTCAAAACGCATAAGTTCCCCCTCAGAAACCGGGTTTCTCCGAGAAACCCGGTTTCTATCTTGTTTTACCCCCAACCTGTGTCATCGGGAAAGGCATTGGTGTACTTCACGCTATGGCGCGGCTCAGCCATCATCTCGGCCACCGTATCCCGCCATTTCTGATAGTGGGCTGTTTCCTTGTGCCGGGCCGGATCGTCCGGCGTGCGGTAGACCTCGACCAAGATGAAGCGGGTCAGGTCATCCAACTGCTGGATCACGTCGAAGCGGGCAATGCCAGGCTCATGCACGCTATGGCGGGCGTTTTCCAGCGTTGCCTCACGAAAGGTTTCCACGAATTCGGGCTTGACGTGCGCGTGCACATGGACGATTAACATTATGACAGCCTGGTAGTTACGGAAGTGGTTTGCTTTTGATCAGGACTGTCCATTGGCCCTTCTGGACGGTCTCGCCTCTTTGGTTGACTACGGCCACGTCAAAAACGATGATGCCGCCTCCCATCTGTCGCATCTCCTTCTTGCGGGCCACTTGAGCCTCGACGTGGATGGTATCCCCGATCTTGATGGGGCCACGGAACTTCCACTCCAGGCCCAGGAAGGCCTCGACGGTGCCCGCTACAAAGCCCAGGCGCTCAATCAGTCCCTGGGCGATGGAAAGGCCCAGGAGGCCGTGAGCAATGCGCTCTCCGAAAACACTACCTTTGGCGTACTCGGCGTCGCAGTGCAGTGGATTGTAGTCACCTGTGAGGGCAGCGAAGGCCACGATGTCGGCCTCGGTCACTGTGCGGCCATGGCTGATCACCTCATCGCCCACTGTGAACTCCTCGAAATAACGGCCCCGAGGCTGGAAGCCAACTGTTTTCTCTTCCGTCATGGTCATTCCCCCTTTGTAAATTTTCAATATGTTACCACGAAAAGGCGTTTTAGGAAAATTCAGAACCTAGACCTCCGAGGTTTTGGTTACCACCTTGTAGCTTGGCAGCTAATGCCAAGTGGCCTTGGAAGAATCGTCGGTTTGTAAACCTCGGAGGTCTTCTGCTTTGTCAAGCTCTGACAAGTGTGATATAATCTTCGTAGTTGTAGGACGCCTACTATAAACTCAGTCTAGGAGATGGCGAATGATTGCAGAGACAGCGAGGCGCATCACGGAGAACATCAAAAAGGTCATCGTGGGCAGGGACGAGGTCGTCGAGTTGGCCCTGGTTGCTTTGCTGTGCGAAGGGCATGTGCTGATCGAAGACGTGCCCGGCATCGGCAAAACGACCCTGGCCAAGGCCGTTGCCCGCTCACTGGGCTGTAGCTTTAAGCGCATCCAGTTCACGCCAGACCTTTTGCCCAGTGACGTGACCGGTATCTACTTTTTCAACCAAAAGGTGCAGGAGTTCGAGTTCCGCCCCGGTCCTGTCATGTCTCAGGTGCTCCTGGCCGACGAGATCAACCGGGCCACCCCTCGCACTCAATCGGCCCTCCTCGAGGCGATGCAGGAGCGCCAGATCACTGTGGATGGCGACACCCGGCCCCTGCCTCGCCCCTTCCTCGTCCTGGCTACCCAGAACCCCATTGAGTTGGAGGGCACATTCCCCCTGCCGGAGGCCCAGGTGGATCGGTTCATGCTCAAGATCAAAATAGGCTACCCTACGGAGGAGGAGGAGAATCGGATACTACTTCGTTTCGAGCACGACGATCCTTTGGAGAGTCTGGAAGCCGTAACCTCAGCAGAGGAGCTTTTGGCCTTGCAAAAGGGGAGCAGTCACGTTCGGGTTGAGGCGTCGGTGCGAGAGTACATCGTGCAGGTGGCACGGGCCACCCGGGAGCACCCTTCGGTGGAGCTGGGGGTCAGCCCCAGGGGCACCCTCTTTCTCTACAAGACCTCCCAGGTCCTGGCCGCCATTCGGGGGCGAGATTTCGTCATCCCCGACGACGTCAAGCACCTGACCCCCTACGTCCTGACCCACCGCATCATCATCAACCCCCAGACCCGCCTGCGCGGCCGCACTCCTGAGGAGGTGGTGATGGAGGTAGTGAATTCGGTGCCGGTGCCGGTGGAGAAGTGAGTTGAGTCGTATCACCATTGATTATAGCAAGGAAACACAGTTCAGCGAGGCCTGGATCGTTTTGACCGTCATGTTGACCATCGTTGGCTTTGCCTTCCGCCAGAAGAACCTGATGCTGGTGGCGGTGTTGTTGCTCACCATCGTGCCCATCGCCTGGCTGTGGAACAGGCTGGCTCTCCGCAGCCTGCACTACGAGCGAATCTTCAGCGAGCGGCGGGCCTTCCAAGGTGAAACGCTGGATCTCACCTTGCGAGTCTCCAATTGGAAACTGCTACCGGTGGGCTGGCTGCAGATCGAAGACCAATTCCCGTTGGATGTGCCGCTCTTAGAAGAAGAGTTGATCACCTCGCAGTCGCAGAACATTGGCCACCTGGTCACTGCCTTCTCCCTGCGTTGGTACCAGCGAGTGTCTCGTCGCTACCAGTTACATTGCCCTCGACGCGGCTTTTACCACTTCGGGCCAGCGCATCTAAAGTCGGGTGACCTGTTCGGCCTCTTCAGCCAGGAGGGATGGCAAAAAGAGTATGACTGGCTCATCGTCTATCCCAAGGTGGTGCCCATTGCCCAATTGGGATTGCTATCAAAAGAACCCTTCGGCGAGACCAAGGCCAGGCAGCGCATCTTCGAGGATCCGATGCGCACCATCGGGGTGCGCGATCATCGGCCTGAGGATAGCTTCAAGCACATCCACTGGAAGGCTACTGCTCGCCAGCAAAGACTGCAGACCAGGGTCTACGAGCCAACCACTTCCTATAACTTGATCCTATTTCTCAACGTGGCCACTTTCCCCAAGCATTGGCAGGGCACAGACCCCGTCCTGTTGGAACGCGCTATCAGTGTAGCGGCCTCCATTGCTAATTACGCCACGGAGCAACGACACATCGTGGGAGTCATCGCCAACGGCAGCGTGCCCCACTCGGATCAGCCCATCAAGGTGCTGCCGAGCCGTGATCCCAAGCAACTGGCCCGCATCCTGGAAGCCCTGGCGGCTGTAACCGGCTTCGCTACCTCTTCCATCGAGAACTTATTGCTGGCCGAAAGCCCCAAGCTGCCCTGGGGTGCTACTCTGGTGGTGGTGACAGGGGTAGTCAGCGAAGAACTGGTCGCCACCTTGCTGCGGCTGCGGGATGTAGGACGCCGCCTGGTGCTGGTCTCTTTAGACCAGAAACCGCTGAGCCAGGAATTGGAAGGCATCCTCTGTTACCATATACCTGGCGTGGAGATTGATTTTCGTCCTCCGTCGAGGAGGGGTGAGGTGCGCGGAGAGTTTGTGCAGGGAAGGCAGGCAGTGGAAACGTTCACCAGATTAGGAGGTTAGGCGCAGTGGGAATCCTCCCTCTGAACTGGCGCAGAGAAGCGCTCTATGTGACCCTCGTTGCCGCGGAAATGTGTTGGTTCACGCCCTGGTTCCTAGTGATCACCCAGCGGGCACTTGTACTGAGCTCCGTCGAAGTAGCGACCCCTACGCCGTATGGCACAGCACTAATTCTGGGCATCCTCGTTTTGGCCGTGATTTACTCCCTTCGTATTCTGGAGCGCTTGCAGATAGACCTCCTGTACCAGCGAGTGCTCTTGATCGTCGCAGTGGTAGTTATCATTCCTTTAGCGATACATGTTGTCCTTTATCCCAGCTACGGCTGGCTCGATCTGAGTTGGTTGGGAAAGGCAGCAGAGTCTCTGCTATCTTTCCACACCCTGCCACCGGAAATCGGTATCTTTGCTATGGTCATCTTTTTGTGGTGGCGAGGGATCAGCATCGGCCAACGCGACTTGAATTTCCAAGGGATAGCCTTCTCCTTTCGCCTGGGCGTCCTGTTGCTCGTCTTCTCCGCGCCGCTGTTACCCACTCCTGGGGCCTATGATTTTGCAGTATTCATCGTGCTTTTCTTTTTCTTCAGCCTCCTGGCCGTGGCCTTGGCCCGGGTGGAGGAGGTGAATCGGGCCAAAGGAGGCGTGGGTGCGCCCTTCAACCTCTCTTGGTTAGCCATATTGCTTGGCTCCATTGCCGCGGTCTTGGTCACGGCGTGGCTCATCTCCCTGGTTTACTCTATTGAAGGCTTTTCCCAGGTCTTGCGTTGGTTGCAGCCGGTCTTTGATCCGCTGATGAGAGTGGTGGGGTACATTCTCGTCCTGTTGCTCAAACTTCTGGATCCCCTCTTGCAGTGGTTAGCCAGGATATTCCAGGAAGTCTTCGAGGTCCTTGCTCGGAACATTGAGGGTCTTGAGAGCTTCGGGCCGTCGTCTCCCCCGGACTTTTCAGGCACCGAGCCGATCAAAACGCCACGTTTGCTGGTAGATGCTTTGCGTTACCTTTGTTTGAGCCTTACTGTGGCGGGTATCCTGGCTGCACTGGCCCTGGCTCTTCGACGACGACTAGACCAACACCGAAGAGGCGAGGAAGTTCGTGAATCTCTCTGGTCGTCGGGAGTTTTCGCTGAAGGCGTGTTGGGTTCCCTACGCGATGGCTGGGATCGTATCAAGGACCTGGCCGGACTGATGGGACAGTTTGGCCCGGGTATGCGGCTCTACGCGGCGGTATCCATCCGCAAAATCTATGCTAACATGGCCCGGTTGGCGGAGAGACAGGGCTTCCCACGGCAGCCTGCCCAGACGCCTTACGAGTACCTGCCAGCTTTGGGGCTGGCGTTTCCCGACTGCCAGGCCGAGGCCACAGCCATAACGGAAGCCTACGTGAAGGTACACTACGGCGAGGTGCCCGAAAGCCGCAAAGACTTGCAACACATTCGAGAATGTTGGCAGCAGATTCATTCAATGTATAAGAACGTGAAACGTGAAGACGTGAAACGTGATGCGTGAATTCACGTTTCACGTTTCACGCATCACGGTCAGAGGTGAAAACAGCATGGCCAAGTACATCTTCTGCACTGGGGGGGTGGTTTCCTCCGTAGGCAAAGGAGTTACCGCCGGCTCCATCGGCCGCATCCTCAAGAGTCGGGGCATCTCGGTCTCTATCCAGAAGCTGGACCCTTACATCAACGTTGACCCGGGCACCATGTCGCCCTATCAGCACGGGGAGGTCTACGTCCTGGAGGATGGGGCGGAGACCGATCTCGACTTGGGCCACTACGAGCGCTTCATTGACGAGAACTTGACCCGGGCCAGCAACGTGACTACCGGCCAGGTCTACGCCGAGGTCATCGCCAAGGAGCGGCGGGGTGACTATCTGGGCGGCACCATCCAGGTGATCCCCCACATCACCAACGAGATCAAGCATCGCATTAGCCTGGTGGCCAAAGAGAGCGGGGCCGAGGTGGTCATCGTAGAGGTGGGGGGCACAGTGGGCGACATCGAGGGGCTGCCTTTCCTGGAGGCCATTCGCCAGATGCGCAAAGACGTGGGCCGCGAGAACACCCTGTACATTCACCTCACCCTCGTGCCCTACATTAGCTCCACCGGCGAGCTTAAGACCAAGCCCACTCAGCACAGCGTCAGTGAGCTGCGGAGCATAGGCATCCAACCCGACGTCGTCGTTTGCCGTTCCGATTATCCATTGGGCAGGGAGGCTAAGGAAAAGATCGCCCTCTTCTGCGACGTTGAGCAGCGGGCGGTCATCCCTCTGGTAACCATGGAGAGCATCTACGAGATACCTCTAATCTTGGAGGAAACGGGGTTGGGGGACTTCATCGTCGAGCGCCTGGGATTGCCCGCCGGCGAGCCCGACCTGGACAACTGGCGCCAGCTAGTTGAAGAGATCAAGCGTCCCAAGGAGAAAATCCACATCGGTATGGTGGGCAAGTACATTGAGCTCCAGGATGCTTACCTCAGTGTGCGCGAGGCCCTCTACCACGCTGGCGTCCACAGCGGCTGCGACGTCCAGATTGATTGGATCAAGGCCGAGGACTTGGAGAGAGAGCGGGGCCTGGATATGCTGGGACGGGTGGATGGTATCGTCGTGCCTGGGGGCTTTGGCTATCGGGGCATCGGGGGCAAGATCGTAGCCGCCCGCTATGCCCGCGAGAATAAAGTGCCTTACCTGGGCCTTTGCCTGGGCCTGCAGGTTATGGTCATCGAGCTGGCCCGGCACGTCTTGGGCAACGATGAGCCCAATTCTACCGAATTCGACATCGCCACCAAGCACCCCGTCATTGATCTCATGCCGGAGCAACAGGACATCTCCGACATGGGGGGAACCATGCGCCTAGGAGTCTATCCCTGTCAGTTAGTCCCCGGCACCAAAGCCGCCGCCGCCTACGGGCAGGAAATCGTTGGCGAGCGTCACCGCCATCGCTTCGAGTTCAACAATGCCTACCGGGATCTACTCACAGAAGCAGGGTTAGTGCTGAGCGGCCTTTCGCCCGATGGGCGCTTGGTGGAGATCGTGGAACTGGCCAACCACCCCTGGATGGTAGGCAGCCAATTCCATCCTGAGTTCAAATCCCGGCCCAACCGGCCTCATCCTCTGTTCTGTACTTTTATCGCCGCGGCCAAAGCGCTGGCCCATAACCACTACGAGAATTTGCCATTTCAAGGCAATGCTAGTATAATGTCTTTGTAGAGGGGAAGCTGCCTCTTGAAGATACTTGCCAGTTCGCCGCCCTAGCTCAATCGGCAGAGCAAGCGCTTCGTAAGCGTTAGGTTAGCGGTTCAATTCCGCTGGGCGGCTTTGCTCAAGCCCCATGTATTGGGGCTTTTTCTAATCATGGATATATGCTGTCCTTGTGCCGTTCTTTGTCACATGGATTTCACGCAAAATTCACGCTATTTTCACACACAGAGGGTCGAAAATACGGTATAATTCAAGTACTGAATTTCAATAGCTGAACTATATGATGACGATGGACTCGCAGACAGAGCAGGATCTTCAGATACTAGAACACATCGAACGAGACCCAGACATCACACAGGCCGACCTGGCCGCGCGACTGGGCGTGGCGGTAGGCAGTGTGAACTGGTATCTGAAGCGTCTCGTCAACAAAGGGTATATCAAGGTGCGTCAGATGCAGCGCCGTCGGCTGCGCTACCTGATCACCCCCCAGGGCATGGCCGAAAAGGCGCGGCTCACGGCCTCGTTTATGCAGGTCTCGATGCGTCTGTACCGGGAGACCCGCGAGACGGCCAAGCGATACCTGACCGAGATTCGGCAAGCTGGGTACAGCGAGGTGCACATAGAGGGCGACAATGATCTGGCCGAGGTGTGCCATCTGACCTGTCTGGAACAGGGCGTGCAGGTGGTTGATGCTCCTGAAGACTCAATTCCAACCCTGAGGGTTGAGGGAATGGAAACCCTCCTTGTGTGGCCAGAGTGGGAAGCATCTCGCATGCCTGGGACGTAGGAACCCGTCGCCTTCGTTCAGATACAGGCAGTGGGGGAATAACGATGGGTTTTAGCGCGCAAGCCACCAGCCACGCAGATAGCCAGCGGCGAGTGAGGAAATGATACGCATCCCCCCTCTGAGGCCACCTTCGATACGGTGGTAGCTTTGAAGGAGATCAGGTCTTATGAAAAGAGCGTTAGTCTGTGGGGCAGGTGGTTTCATCGGTGGGCACTTGGTGAAAAAGCTCAAACACGAAGGATATTGGGTTCGCGGTGTTGACATCAAAGAGCACGAGTTTGCACTGACTGCCGCTGATGAATTCCTGCTGCTCGATCTGAGGGAGCCAGAAAATTGCAAGAAGGCTCTGACGGTTGGTGGTAGTACTTTTGATGAGGTTTACCAGTTGGCGGCAGATATGGGCGGGATGGGGTTTATCCATTCTGCCGAATGCGACATTATGCACAACAGTGCATTGATCAACATTCATATGATCGATATGGCGGCCAAGATGGAGGTGCCGCATTATTTTTTCTCCTCGTCAGTGTGTGTGTACCGCGATATGCAGCCGGGTGAGCCGGAGATGACGGAGGATGAGGCAATCCCGGCAAATCCCGATAACGAGTACGGATGGGAGAAGCTATACGCCGAGCGGATGGCACAGGCATACTCCCGGCACTATCCCATCGCGGTGCGGATTGCCCGGTTCCAGAACTGCTATGGCCCGGAGGGTACCTGGACCGGTGGGCGAGAAAAGGCCCCAGCGGCGATCTGTCGCAAGGTGGCCGAAGCGGAGGACGGCGGCACAATCGAGGTTTGGGGCGATGGGACGGCCATTCGATCCTATACTTACGTAGGAGATATGGTGGATGGCATTTATCTGCTGATGCAATCCGATCTCGAAGGTGCAGTGAACATTGGCTGCCCTCAGTACGTCAGTGTTGATGAACTGGTGGCGACAGTGGCTGAGGTAGCGGGTAAGACGATTTATAGCAAGTACATTGACGGTCCAGTGGGAGTGCAATCGCGAAATTTTAACAACGAGCGCATTTACTCGTTGGGCTGGCGGGCTAAGGTTTTTCTTAAAGAGGGGATTTCGCTCACGTATCCGTGGATCGAGGCGCAGGTCAGGGCGTGGCGAGAACGTGAGTGTGAGAAGAGCGAGTGTTAAAATGTCATTGCACGAGAAATCGGTGTCAGAAGCTATAGGCATAGTGCCCACAACAGATTTACCTGTGACCATTATCAAACCGTCCAAGGGATGGGTTTCGCTGCAGTTCCGTGAACTCTGGGAATATCGGGAGTTGCTGTACTTTCTCACCTGGCGAGATATCAAAGTGCGCTACAAGCAGACGGTGTTGGGCGCGGCCTGGGCTATCATTCAGCCCTTTTTCACTATGATAGTGTTCAGTTTGTTCTTCGGTAAACTTGCCAAAATGCCTTCGGATGACATCCCATATCCCATCTTCAGCTACGCCGCCCTGGTACCCTGGACCTTCTTCGCCAACGGGTTGAGCCAGTCTTCCACCAGCTTGGTGGCAAGTGCGAATCTCATCCAGAAAGTTTACTTTCCCCGTTTGGTGGTGCCCATCTCGGCGGTGATCTCGGGTGGAGTGGATTTCGTCCTGGCGTTTGTGGTGCTGTTGGGGATGATGTTATTTTACGGCACAGTGCCCACGGCGGCTGTGGTTTGGCTGCCGCTCCTGTTGCTGCTGGCGTTGGTGACCTCTTTGGGGGTTGGTTTGTGGCTCACGGCGATGAATGTGCAGTTTCGCGACGTGCGCTACGCGGTGCCTTTCCTGGTGCAGGCCTGGATGTTCGCTACACCTATCGCTTATCCCAGCAGTCTGCTCGATGAGCCATGGCGTACCTTGTATGGCATCAACCCCATGGCCGGCGTAGTCGAGGGCTTCCGTTGGGCACTGCTGGGGACGGAGACATCGCCGGGTCCGATTATCCTCGTTTCGGCATTGGTGGCGATAGGGCTGCTAGTCAGTGGGGCGTACTACTTCCGGCGGATGGAGAAGACGTTTGCGGATGTGGTGTGAATTGCGAAATTCGAAAATCGTTTCGAGTAGGAGGTGAAGGGTCATGGAGACACTGCAGTTGCAAGAGTATGATGAGTGGATAGCCGATCATCTGGATGAACTGGTCACCCAGTATGCTGGCCAAGTGGTGGCAATCCATCAGGGAAAGATCGCTATCATCGGCGGCTCAGAAGTGGACGTATATCGTGAGGTCCGTGAGGCAGGTCTGGAACCGATGCCTCTCGTCTTCCGTGTTCCTCGTGAAGAGGATTTTCAATCTATTCTCCAAGCAGAAAGCTTGTCCTGAGCCCGTCGAAGGGGTGATCCATGCCGACTATCTTCCGCTACAAACCTTTCCGAAGACGCCTGGCTCCCATCATTTCCAACGAGACCATCTGGGCGCTGAAAGACGTCTCCTTCGAGGCCTGCCCTGAGCTGAGTCGAAGGGTGCAGCACGGCGAGGTGATAGGCATCATCGGGCGCAGCGGGGCGGGGAAGACCACGCTGCTCAAGATCCTCTCCCGCATCACCGAGCCGACAGAAGGGTATGCCGAGATCCACGGCCGGGTGGGCTCCCTGCTGGAGGTGGCACCGGCTTCCACCCCGAACTGACCAGGCGGGAGAACATCTACCTGAACGTCGCCATTCCTTCGACATGCTCAGGACAAGCCTGGGCATGAAGAGGGCGGAGACCTGTCTTGAGCTCGCCGAAGGGTTGAGCACAAGTTCGACGAGACTTGTCCTGAGCACTTCGTCCCTGGGACGCAGTACCAGGGGTTTGCCGAAGGATCGTGGCCTTTGCCGAGATCGAGGAGTTATTGACAACTGCTGAAGTGCTATTCAAGTAGGAGGGGAGTGGGCAATGAATGCATTATATAAACTAGAGGTTCTTAGGGATACTTATTCCGACGAAGCTGAACTGGATCTGATTTTAGGGAAGCTGCTGGATGTCTCTCTCAGTCAACATCGGCTGCGCCTGGAGCGGTATGAGCGTGACCTCCGTGAGTTTGAGCGGCGTTACGGTATGGAATCTGCGGCGTTCTACCGCCGTTTTGAGGCCGGTGAACTGGGCGATGCAATGGACTTCTTTGAATGGGCTGGCCTGTATGAACTTCGCCAGGACATCATAGAGAAAATCCGGCGACTGGAGCCAGTGTTGTGAAAAACGCGAGCGATTACCTGGCTCACATCAAGGCGCTTATCACCCTGAATCGCCAGGTGGTGCATTGGGAAGTGATACGTGAAGAAGCGCAGGGTGACGTGGGACTGTTTCGCTATCGCCTCACATTGTGTGACGGTGGTCTGTTGGAGATGTTCGAACGTTTTCGGATCATGAAGGAAAAATTGCAGGTGACAAAGTACAGCTTTCACTGGCAGGACACCGATCGGGTGGGCTCCTTGCTGGAAGTGGGCACGGGTTTCCACCCCGAGCTGACCGGGCGGGAGAACATCTACCTGAACGGCGCCATCCTGG
>CAYUPJ010000033.1:0-26838 GCA_964446635.1 uncultured Anaerolineae bacterium | reverse complement strand
GCCGATGGCGTTGCCAACTTGGGGACGATTGCTATGATCCACACCGTGACCTCGACGGCGATGGCGACATTGACATCGTGGACATCATGCAGGTAGTGGCTCACTGGGGTGAAAGCTGTTCCCCGTAGATCAACACAGAGGCCAGGAGGAACATGACATGAAAACGCGCACGGTAGCACAAACCATCGGACTCATCAGCCTACTCGTGCTGATCTTAACGCTGACCCACAGCTCGGCCCGGGCGGCCAACTCACCCGAGTGGGTGAACTTCTTCAGCAGCAACACCACCACCTTCCTCGGCCAACCCGTCCCGGTGGGTGCCGTGATCGCGGCCTTTGATCCCCAAGGTGTGCAATGCGGTGAGTTCACTGTCGTCGCGGAAGGCAAATACGGCCTCATGGCTTGCTATCGGGACGACCCGGCCACCCCTGAGGACGAGGGCCCCCAACCAGGAGAGCCCATCTCCTTCAAGATAAATGGCCTGCCGGCCACACCAGTGCCCAGGAGCCTCAACGGCGCTCCCATCCCGCCGTCAACCACCGTCACCTGGACGGGCTTCAGCGATCTGTGGGAGGTTGATCTGCAAGTACTTGACAGTGACGGCGACGGCATTTTCGACGGCGGGGACAATTGTCCTTCGGTGCCGAATCCCAACCAAACCGACACCGACGGCGATGGGGTGGGCGACGCCTGCGACAACTGCCCTTTGACTCATAACCCCAGCCAGTCGGACAGCGACGGCGATGGGATGGGCGATGTCTGTGACAACTGCTCCAGAGTCTACAACCCAGACCAGGTAGACACCGACGGGGACGGCGTGGGCGACGTCTGCGACAATTGCCCAACGGCTTACAATCCAGGCCAGGCGGACACCGACAGGGATGGGATAGGTGATGCTTGCGACAACTGCCCCAGGGTTTATAATCCGGACCAGGCCGACAGCGACGGCGATGGCATTGGCGACGCCTGCCCACCTGTGGGTGGGATCGTCGTGCCGGTGAACAAGCTGGAGCTTGTGGCGCCGTGGTCGGGGTTGGTGGCGCTGGCTTCATTCGCCGCTGTCACGGTGGTGCTGGTCAGGAGGCGCAAGACCTAGAAATCCATATCCCTGAATGGTTCACAATGCAAAAGGTTCTGGCACATGGTTTGCCAGAACCTTTTGTTTTAACGGCTGTAGATCGTTGATCAAGGTGGGCGAAACAGGACTTGAACCTGTGACCTCTTCCTTGTAAGGGAAGCGCTCTATCCAACTGAGCTATTCGCCCTTCAACTAATAGTTAGCGTGCACTCTCTATCACTTTAATTGTTCCCGCCAGAATGCTTCTGTCATCCAGAAACTCTACTGGCTCAGTGTCTTTCCCGTATTCCCACATGAGCGAGAAGAACCAGATACCACTCTCTCCGATGCAGAAATCCGCAGGTGTGAAAGTCATCTTGGAATCAAGTGGGGGCTCGGGTCGTTCAGGGTTATATTCCGCGGGCCAACCAAATGCCTCACCTTTCCAAGGCTTTCCTTTGGCGTGCAACTTGGCGGCCAACTTCCTGACCTCATCAAGGTCTGGAATGACAATGAGATTGGACATGCGGTGGTTCATTGAGGTCCACTTCATAAAACCAGATTCGGTAGCCCTTGATTCGTAATACAACAGGCATAGTTTTTTCTCTTCGAGCATTTGTGTTTTAGTGCTGATCAGATTTCGGCATCAACCTGCGCGGGCTAACTCTGATTATACTGTGAAGACCTAGAGTTGTCAAACGAGGAACAACGGACTGAAGGATTTAACGGACTGAAAGGTTTGAAGGTTCTCTTAGCTTTTTCCCCCTGCTACAGAGGGGCGTCCTTTCGGGTTGAGCTTCAGGACAAAGCCTCGCCACGATTTCGTGGAGGAGTTATGGGAGCTTCCGACGGCATGAGGGGCAGAATTCGCGCTCCTTTCTGTCCACGTCGTGCAGGGAATTGGAGAAACACATCACGCAGCGCGGGTTGCGGCAGTGGCCCAGGCCATAGGTGTGGCCCAGCTCGTGTACCGCCTCCTTGACCGCCCGCTGGTGGAACAGGGCCTCGTCATCTGGTAGGCCGTAGAAGCCCTGACGCAGGCGGGGAAGAGCGATCACCGCCGCTGGCCCGCCCATCTGTGCCTGACCGAAGACGAAGTTGAGGCCCGGCGTGTATAAATCCACATCCACCACGCCCAGCCATCTCTCGGCGGGGAGGCTCAGGCGGCTCAATTGGGCCAAGACAGCATCCGCGAGATATTGCCCTCGCCGCCGGTCGTGAGCGTAGTCGGGATGGGACAAGGGAGCTGCGATCCCGGAGGCCCGACCGAAGGCCTCCCGCAATCCTTGGCCGATGACGGTCAGGATGGACTCGTCCACCTGGCCGATGGGGACCAGGGCGATAGACTTCGCTTTCTGCTTTACATCCACCAACTCGGACATCAAGCCAGTTCCCCTATGGAGTTTTGAGTTTCGCGTTCCGAGTTTCGAGTCCCAAACCCGAAACTCGCAACGCGAAACTCATCTCCTCTGCTCCCCTGCTCCCTTGTCACATCCTTTCCGGCGCAGTCATGCCCATCAGCCTCAGAGTTTTGGCCAACACCATCTTGGCTGCTGAGACCAGCTTGAGGCGGGCTTTGTTTAATTCGGCGTCGGCGGGGTCGGAGGAGACAACGCGGCACTCTTTGTAAAAGGAATGAAAGGCGCTGGCCAGGTCCTGGGCGTAGTAAGTCAGATGGTGGGGAGCCAGGTTATCGGCTGCCAGCTCTACCATCTCAGGCAACAGCAGCATCTGGCGGATGAGGGCCAACTCCGCATGATGCCGTAATAGCGATACGCCACCAGCGGAGAAATCGGGAACCCGTTCCTGGGCATATTGCAGGATGCTGGCAATGCGGGCATGGCCGTACTGGACGTAGTAAACAGGGTTCTCGGCCGACTGTTCCACAGCCAGGTCCAGGTCGAAGTCCATCTGGCTGTCGGCGGCGCGGGCCAGGAGGAAGAAGCGCACCGCATCAGGCCCCACATCCTCGATGACCTCCCGCAGGGTGATGATGTCGCCGGTGCGCTTGGAGAGGCGCACCACCTCGCCTCCCCGCTTGAGGGTGACCAACTGATAGATGATCAGGGTCAGTCTCTCCGGGTCCAATCCCAGCGCCCGCATCATGGCCTTCATGCGGGGGACGTGGCCCTGATGATCCGCACCCCAGACATCAATCACCCAGTCGAAGCCTCGCTCCACGAACTTGTGGTAGTGATAGGCGATGTCCGAAGCGAAGTATCCCGGCTCGCCATCGGAACGGACGATCACCTCATCCTTGTCCCCGCCCAACTCAGTGGCCGTGAACCATACCGCCCCCTCTCGCTCAGCGAGATGTACGCCCTGCCGCAAAATGGTCATGATCCTGGCAAAGTAGCCATCGTCGTAGAGGCTCTGCTCCGAATACCAGCGATCGTAATGCACGCCCAATAGCTCCACGTCGCTTTTGATGCAATCTAGCGCCTTCGCCAGCCCCACCTTGCCGATGGCCTCCACCGCCTCAGCGTAGGGTATGGTCAAGTATTTGTCGCCCTCCTCCGTGGCGATTTCCTGACCCCACTCGACCATGTACTGGCCTGGGTAACCTCCCTCAGGGATCTCAGCCTCTTGGCCGCGGGCCTGGGCATAGCGGGCGTAGAGAGTCTCGTGGAAAAGGCGCATCTGAGAGCCGGCGTCGTTGACGTAGTATTCCCGCTGGACGTCATAACCAGCCGCCGCCAGCACATTGGCTACGCTATCGCCCAACACGATGTTGCGCCCAGAGCCCACGTGCAACGGGCCGGTGGGGTTGGCGCTGCCGTACTCCACCTGCACCTTCTTGCCGTGGCCGATGTCAATGTTGCCATAGTCCTCCCCAGCAGCCAGGATCGCCTCCACCTGCTGAGCCAGCCAGGCCTCGTCCAGGGTGAAATTGATGTAGCCAGGATGGACTATCTCGATCTTGCCCAGGTAATCAGTCTCAGGCAGATACTTGACAACTAAGTCAGCTATCTTGACGGGAGCCATACGGGCCAGCCTGGCCAATTGCAGGCAGATGGGTGTGGCGTAGTCGCCGTGCTCGGCCTGCTTGGGATGCTCCAAAGGAATTTCAGGGATAGCAAAAGAAGTCAGTTCGCCCTGCTCCTGGGCTGCCCGGATGGCTTGGTGGATCAGTTTGATGATTTCATGCTTGACCATTACTCTTCCTCACTCCTCGCATTCCACACTCATTATACCAGCTTTCAACCTTTACCTCTCCTCTTCCGCACCGCCATCGCATGGGCGGGGAAACCCTCGTACTCGGCGAAGGTCGCGCTGCCCTCGGCCAGGGCATCGAAACCAGTGTCGTCGAGGACGTAGCACACGGAGTTGTGCTTCAGGAAATCGTGGACGGACACGGGGGATTGAACCCTGGCGAAGCCGCCGGTGGGGATGACGTTGGTCGGCCCCAGGGAGAAATCGCCGAAGGTGAATGTTGTCCTCTGGCCCAGAAGGATGGTCCCGGCATGGCGTATCCGCGCCAGCACCGCAAAGGGGTCCTGCACAGCCAACTGGAGGTGCTCCGGGGCGTAATCATTGACGAACTCGACGCTCTGGGCCAGGGATTCGGTCAAGACAGCGCCGCCGTACTGGGATAACACGGTCTCGCATATCTGCCGCCGCTCATCGGGCAGCTCGGCCAGCAGTTCGGGCAGAGCCTCATGGACGCCCTCGATTAACTCCTGGCTGTGAGTGACCAGCAGGGAGGCGGCGTCTTGGGAGTGCTCCCCCTGGACCAGTAGGTCCAGAGCCACGTTCCAGGAGTCGGCTTCCTCGTCGGCCAGGATGATGGCCTCGCTCGGCCCCGCCACATTTCCTAGATCCACGACCCCGGACACCAGTTGCCGGGCGGCCATTACATAGGGGCTGCCAGGCCCTACGATCTTGTCCACCTTGGGCACGGTCTCGGTTCCGAAGGCCAAGGCAGCGATGGCCTGAGCCCCGCCAACCTTGTAGATCTCCGTCACGCCAGCCAGATCGGCGGCCACCAGCGTCCCGCTGTTGACACCCCCTTCAGGAGTTGGAACTTCACCCCCAGAGTTGGGGGGGACCGAGGGGGGGCTAGGAGGGGTGCAGGCCACGATTTTCCTCACGCCAGCCACCTTGGCGCAAATCCCCAGCATCAGCATCACCGAGGGGAAGTCCCCCTTGCCACCGGGAACGTACAGGCCAACCGATTCGATGGGTGTGGCCCTCTGCCCTACCAGCACCCCCTCGACGATCTCCGTCAACCACATCCCCTCAGGCACACATCGCTCTTGAAACCGGCGGACGTTTCGCGCCGACTGGCGAAAGGCGTCCAGGGTCTCCGTGCTCACCTTCTCGTAGGCCCGCCTGATCTCCTCCTCGGAGACCTTGAGCTGTGCAGCAGAGAGGCGTACCGCGTCGAAGCGGGCGGTGTATTCGAGGAGCGCAGCGTCACCCCGAGCCCTCACGTCCTCGACGATGGGCTTTACCGAGGACAAGAGGCCCTCGATATCCAGCCCCGATCTCCTCTTCAATGTGGCTACCTCGGCCATGGTCATCTGGCTAAGACGATGGACCTTCATTATCCCCCCTCAACTCAGGTGCCAGGCACTTCTGGAAGTGCCTGGCACCTCAACTTAAACGACTAATGTCGAAAGTGCCGCATTCCAGTGAAGAGCATGGCCAAGTCACAAGCGTTGGCGGCCTCGATGACACTCGGATCACCTAGAGAACCCCCCGGCTGCACGATGGCGGTCACCCCGGCCCTGGCCGCCTCCTCCACACCATCGGGGAAGGGGAAGAAGGCATCGGAGGCCAGGACCGCCCCCCGCGCGCGTTCGCCAGCCTTGGCCACGGCCAGGCGCACAGCGTCCAGGCGGCTCATTTGTCCTGCCCCCACACCCACCGTAGCTGTACGTTGGACCAGGACGATGGCGTTGGACTTGACGTGCTTCACCACCTTCCAGGCGAAGTCCAGAGCCTCGATCTCCTCCGCCGTCGGTTTGCGCTCAGTTACCACCTTCCAAGCTGAGTCATCCTCAGCAATCGTATCCTCCTCCTGGACTAACAACCCGCCCTGCACACTCCTCATCTCCCATGCTCTCCTACTCCCTTGCTCCTCTGCTCCTGTTCCTTCGCTCTGCTCAGGACTTCGGCTCCCTTGCTCCCTTGCTTCCGACATCTCCAACAGCCGACAGTTGGGGCGCTCGGCCAGAACCTCCAGCGCCTCGGAAGTGAAGGCAGGGGCAGCGATGGCCTCGACAAAGAGATCGCCCAGGGCCAGGGCTACCTCCCCGTCGAAGGAGCGATTGGCAGCGATGATGCTCCCGAAGGCCGAGACGGGATCGCTAGCCAGGGCCGCTCGGAAAGCGTCAGCCAGGTTTGTGCCGCTGGCCACACCACAAGGGTTGCCGTGTTTGATGATGGCCAGAGTGGAGGTAGCGAAGTCGCTCACTATCCGCCAGGCAGCGTCCAGGTCCAGGATGTTGTTATAAGAGAGAGCCTTGCCCTGCAACAGGTTCCCACCCAGCGGGCTCCCAGTTGCACCCAGGCTATAGAGAGCAGCCTGCTGGTGGGGATTCTCCCCGTAGCGCAGGTCCGCCAGCTTGGTCAGGTTGAGGTGCAGCGTGGCGGGGAAGACTGCTTCCTCGAAACGGGTGGAGAGGTAGCGGCTGATGGCCGCATCGTAGCTGGCCGTATGGCGGAAGGCTCTTAGGGCCAGGCGCTGGCGAGTGGCCATGGAAAGATCGCCCTGCTCTCGTAACTCGGCCAGGACGGTGGCATAGTCGGCGGGATCGGACACCACGGCCACGTGGGCGAAGTTCTTGGCCGCCGCTCTGAGCAGGGCCACGCCGCCGATGTCAATTTGCTCCAGAGCATCGTCCAAAGTCGTGGTGGGCCTGGCTGCCACGGCTTCGAAGGGGTAGAGGTTGACGGCCACCAGATCAATGGGAGCAATGCCCTGAGCCTGTAGCTCCGCCAGATGCGCCTGGTCCCGGCGGGCCAGAATGCCGCCGTGAACCGCCGGGTGGAGCGTTTTCACCCGCCCGTCCAGGATCTCAGGAAAGCCTGTGACATCCTCTATCGGGCGTACAGCGAGTCCCGCCTCTCCCAGGGCGCGGGCTGTGCCACCGGTGGCGATCAACTCCACGCCCAGCTCGGCCAGCTCCCGGGCGAATTCCACCAGTCCCTCCTTGTTGGAAACACTGAGTAGTGCGCGTTTGATCTCCATTGTACTCCTCCGGAAAAAGTGATATAGCCCCACCTGTCCGGCAAGGTTTCCTTTATGGGCACACGACCTCGAAGACGTATCCCTGGCTGCTCAGGGTCTCAAGGATCGCCTCCAGCGCCTCCACCGTCTGAGACCGATCGCCGCCACCGTCGTGCATCAACACGATGGCTCCTGGATGGGCTTTGTCCACCACCGCCGACGCAATGGCCTCTGCGCCTGGCTGTCGCCAGTCCTCCGTGTCTATGTTCCACAAGACGAGTTCGTAGCCTAACTCGGCCAAATAGGTGCGGGTGTAGGCATCGGTGGCCCCGTAGGGAGGGCGCAGGCACTTGACGCCCTTATCCCCCAGGATTTCCTCCGCCTTTTGGAGTTCATCGAAGAACGCCTCCCGACCGATGCCGTCGAGGGTGCGATGGTCAAAGGTGTGGTTTCCCACTGAATGACCTGCCTCCACTTCTGAGTCAATTAGCTCTGGGAAACGCTCGGCGAGCACGCCGAGGATGAAGAAGGTGGCCTTAGCATCATAGTTAGCCAGTACCTCGAGCACCTGGGGGGTCCACCGTGGATCCACGGGCCCATCGTCGAAGGTGAGATAGATCACGCCGCCTGCTTCAGGGGTTGGCTCAGGTGTCGGCGTGGGCGGCACAGGCGTAGCGGTGGGCCCAGGGGTGGGGGTGGGCGGGATCGTCATGTCAACCTGAAGCGTATAGGTGGTTTCGTTGCCCGCGATGGACACCAGGGTGATCATGTACTCCAGCGTGCGCGGCAACTCTCCTGTCCAGCTCGTGGTCTCATCGAGAACACTCACCAAAACAGCGCCATCCGAACCATAACAAGACAGGAAGACGTGATCATAGGGCGATGTGACGGTCAGCGACATGGTCTGGCTTGCGTGTCCGTGTAGCATATACCTCTTGTCCCCGATAGGGAAAATGCTGCCCTGCAGGGTGACTGACGTGACGCCCGGCGCAAACTCAATCCGTTCCGGCTCAACAGCGCGGGGGACAGCGGGTTCCGTTCTCGGTGTGTCAATCTGCTCCAGCAAATTGAGGCTGCCATCCTGCAGGGCGTATACCTGACGCCTGTCCATGTTCGGGCAGCACATTGGGTCGTCGGGCCCTTGGGTGATAAACTCCATCACAACCTGACCAGACTTGATGGTCATCGAACGGATAATGACCCGATCGCCGAGGAAGGCGCTGGCCACCGGGTTGGGCGTACCACCCTGATTGAGGACAGCCGTCAAGTAGAAGAACGTGCCGCTTCCACCGGGGTAGCTGATGAGAATGACCAACACATCGTCCACGCCATCGCCATTCAAATCACCAAAGGTGTAGATGTCGGCCAGGCTGATAACCATCTCAGTGGCTGAGTCCGGCATGTACTTCTCCCGGTAGACACCGTCCACGAGATGCGCCACGCCGTCCTTCGGCCACCCATTGGGGTAAGCAGTGTTCTTGAGCATTTCCCAGGTGAGAGGGGGCACTGGAGTCGGCGTTGCCGTGGGTGTTGCTGTAGGCGGTGGCAGCGGTGTGTCTGTTGGAATCGCTTCGCTTACAGGCGTTGCAGTTGGCGGTGGCAGCGGTGTGTCTGTTGGCGTCGCTTCGCTTACGGGGGTAGCTGTCGGTTCCGGTACTGCGGTAGCGGCGGGTTCGGGTGTGGCCGTGGGAACAGGCGTCGCCGTGGGCGACGGCGCGGCGCAGGCCGTGACCGCCGCCAGGATCAGCAGTGTGACAAGGGTGATTTTCAGAGTCGTTTTCAGAGTTGGGCTATACATTGCAGCTTTCCTTCCCCGAACAGGGTATAGGCCAGGTGCAACGCACTTCGGAAAGTGCGTTGCACCTTACCTTCTCTCATAGCTCAACCAGTTGATCGCCCTGCAACTGATATCGCTTCGTGACCTCTTGGGTCGGGCAGCACATCGGATCATCGGGGCCGTGAGTGACCATGTTGAGCGTGATCTCACCATCCTCAATGATGATCGCTTGTACCTGCTCGCGATCACTCACGAACTGGGTGGCGACATTCACTGGTGCGCCACCCTCGCTGATGACAGCCGCCAGATAGATGAAGCTGCCACTGCCGCCGGAGTTCTCGATCAGAATCACTGCCGCATCATCCACTCCATCGCCGTTCAGATCGCCGAAGGCATAGACCTCAGGGTGGAACGTAACCGTAGGTCGTGACGCACCGCCTGGGACGAAGGGCTCGCCTTCATACTGCCCGTCGGTCAGTTGCACGAGTTCATTGTAGATGCCCTGGTACGAGGCATTCTGCAGGACTGCCAGGGTCAGGCTACCCGGCTGAGCAGGAATCCACAGCTTCTGCCCCACTCTGATGAGACTGGGGTTGTCAATGACGGCAAAGCTAGCATCCTCGGCGGCTTTGGCGTTGGTGGCCTCCACGATGACGCGATAGGCATTGGCATCGCCGTAGAAGTTCTTGGCGATCTTTGTGAGCCAGTCGCCCGGTTGCACGACGTACGCTTCGCCGGCAGCTACAGCGGTTGGCTTCGCGGTGAATTGCAATACCAGCGCACCGTCTGCATTTCTCATCTCTAGCCTGTCGCCTTCAATGTGATAAGTGACAGCCGACCCCAATGCTGCAAGATAGGCCGTCTCCTGGTCCATGATTCCTTCTGGCTCAGGGCACGCCATCATGGTAGAGCCTAGCGGGTCAAAGGTGATTGTTTCCCCGTCAACTTCGTAGGACCCGAAGTAGTTGTTGCAGCCTGCGGAGCCATTAACCGTGCCCTCAGCGCTGTCGAACTCGGCCGTGATCTCGCTATCCTCCAGAACACCTTGAGGATTGCTTGGATCGCCGTATGAAACCAACGTCCACAGCGTGTCTTCCAGAGCCACCAGCACCTCAACCAGTTGATCATCCTCTAACTGGTACACCTTCGTCGCCTCCTGGGTCGGACAGCACATTGGATCGTCGAGGCCGTGGGATACCGTGTCAACCGTGATCTCATTCCCGTCAATGCTGATCGCCTGTACCTGCTCGCGATCACTCACGAACTGGGTGGCGACATTCACTGGTGCGCCACCCTCGCTGATGACAGCCGCCAGATAGATGAAGCTGCCACTGCCACCGGAGTTCTCGATCAGAATCACTGCCGCATCGTCCACGCCATCGCCACTGAGATCACCGAAGGCATAGACTTCAGGGTGGAACGTGACCGTTGGCCGTGACGCGCCACCTGGTACGAAGGGCTCGCCTTCGTATCGCCCATCGGTCAGTTGCACGGGCTCATCGTAGATTCCCTGATACACAGCGTTTTGCAGGGCCTCCAGGGTCAGTCCTTTTCCGGCAGGGGTGGGGTTGCCTGGCTGCCAGGCTCTGATCACCGGCACGATTTCCGACTTCTCGATGAAAAAGCCATCCTCGTTATGACCAACCGCGATTTGTTCGACGGTCCAGACAGTGCCAGGCTGAGGGTCACCAAGAATGTCCGTGCCATCTGTGCAGCCGTAGTTAACGCGCTTCTCATCGAACCCAATGGATGCACCACTGAACAGGCCGCAAATGACGCCATCATTCAACTCTAGCAACCAGGTCATCCACGATACGGGAGCATCTGATCGAGCCTCTTGCGGCTCAGGGAGCGGCTCGGTCAGGTTCAGGGCGAAATGCTTGCTTTCGTCCAGTGGATCAATGTTGCAGACGATGGTGGCACCGTCTGCCGCGGTGAGGCAGGGCTCGAAAATCTGGCTGTCAAGCATACAGCTCCACGAGTAGGGTGAGTTCAAGAAGTTTGTCCAGCAGTACCCATCCTGGGTTTCAGAGGGCACAGGTGGCACGTAGGCAATGACTTCGGTCGCCACTTGGGGAGCTGGGATCCACAGCTTCTGCCCCACTCTGATGAGACTGGGGTTGTCAATGACGGCAAAGCTGGCGTCTTCAGCAGCTTTGGCGTTGGTGGCCTCCACGATGACGCGGTAGGCGTTGGCATCGCCGTAGAACTTCTCGGCGATCTTCATGAGCCAGTCACCCGGTTGCACGACGTAGGATTCCCCATCGGTCGCCTGGCTCGGTGGTGCTGCGGTGACGACGCTCCCTGTCACCAGCATGGCAAAAAGTGTGAGTAACAAAACAGCTTTCTTCATTGGTCTAGACTCCTCTCGAATATGGTTTCGACTTCAGACTGCGGCCACGATAGCGGCCTGCACCCGATTGGCCAGGTGCAGCTTGCTTAGGATGTTGCTCACGTGGGCCCGCACCGTCGCCTCGACGACCACCAACCGCTCGGCGATGTCCCGGTTGCTCAGCCCCTTCGCCACCAGTCGGATCACCTCTACCTCGCGATCGGTGAGCGGATCGGGCGTTAGCGGGTAATCAGTGGGCTGCCTCAGCTCGGAGAGCACCTTCTGCGCGATGACAGGTGATAACGAAGGCTGGCCGCGATAGACGCTCTGGATCGCTGCCAACAGGTCTTCCGGCTCAGAGTCTTTGAGCAGGTAGCCCAACGCCCCGGCCTTGATGGCTGGGAAAACCTGATTGTCGCCGGCGAAGCTGGTCAGCACCAGGATGCGCGCGGCCGGTTGGTCCGCCGTGATCTGGCGAATGGCCGTGATCCCATCCATGCGGGGCATTGCCAGGTCCATCAGGATCACGTCCGGGCACAAAGATCCCGCCTGCGCCACGGCTTCCGGTCCATCAACAGCCTCTCCCACGACCTCAATATGCTCCACCTGCTGCAACAAGGCGCGTACGCCTTTGCGCACGATGGCCTGGTCGTCCACAATCAACACTCGAATCATCGTACCTCCACCCTCACATAAGTTCCCTCTTCCGGCCTACTCTTCACCGTTAACTTGCCGCCCACCCGTGCTGCTCGCTCCTCCATGCTGCGCAATCCGATGCCCCCGCTCTGCCCAGACTTCGCAGGCTCGAACCCCACGCCGTCATCCCGTACTTCCAGACAGACGCTCTTTTCATCGAACTGCAAATGCACGGTCACGTTCTTGGCCTGGGCATGCTTGACCACATTGTTGAGGGCCTCCTGTGCGATCCAGTAGAGCTCCTCCTCCACGGAGAGCGGCAATCGCCGTTCCCCCTTCACGTGCATCTCCGTTTGTAGTCCCGCGCGGGTTTCCACCGAAGCTAGCCGGGCTTGTAGGGCGGCCGCCAACCCTTCCTGTTCCAGCCTCGGCGGGTGTAGCTCGAAGACGAGCATTCGCATGTCTATCATCGCATCGCGGGCCATGTTGCGGAGCTCCTCCAGGTTCTCCAGTGCCTCATCCTGCTTCCCGGCGGACATGGCCATGTGCGCCGCCTGGGCGTAGAGGGTCACGCTGTACAGCGCCTGGGTCACTGAATCATGAAGCTCGCGCCCCAGACGCTGCCGCTCCTCCACGACCGCTAATTGCTGTGCCTGCTCATAGAGCTGGGCATTTTCGATGGCCACCGCTACCTGGTTGGCAAAGGCCATGACCAGATCCGCATCCCGCTCCGCGTAGTAATTCGGCTCGGCGTGGTGAAGGACCAACATGCCAATGACCTGCCCCTTTGTGACCAGGGGCGCGACCATACAAGAGTATGCGTAGCCATAATAGGGTTCCAAGAGCGTGGCGGACAATTCCCGAAAGGCCCGGGCCAGGGGGTCATCACTCCGGGCATCAGCGATGATCACCGGCTTCTGGCTTCGTATGACCTCAAGGTGGTGCGCACGCTCCACAGGCATACGGATTCCCAGCGCCTTTTCCTGAGAGACGGGTCCGTGGTAAGCGCGCACAATGAGGTCTTGTCCCTCCAATTCCAAGATAGCGGCGCCGCTGTAGTCCACGACGATCTGAAGCTGTTCTAGAATCAGACCCAAAAGCAGCCCCAGATCCAAAGTGGAGGCCCTGTTCTGTGAAACCTCGAGCAGCGTGGAAAGCTCGCGCGTGCGCATCTTTACGCGCTCCTCCAGCATCTGGCGGTGCTGCTGCTCGCTCGCCTGTCGGGCTTCGTCTGCTCGCCGGATAAGGACATAGAGCAGCCCGGCGGTTACGAAAACGTAAAACCAGCCCTTCAACATACCCAGGCGCGTGAAGGTGACCGGGTCGCTGACCAGTGCGGCCAGGAGTTGGTCGGAGAACAGGATCCACAGGCCGCCTATGACGGCGTAGATCGCCGCAATCTTGAGAGGGATGTCTATCAGTTTGAGCCGTCCTCCGGTTGTTAAACTGGCTCCAGAGTCGTGATTCATGGTCTTTCGCTCCTTAGCGCTACTAGCTCACGGTTTATTGCTTGGGCGAAGAATACTCCAAAAGGGCTTCAGGCGGGTTTGAAGCGCCTGATCAGTTCGTCTTCTACGTCGGCCAGCTCGAGGTCACGGTAGGCCAGGAGCACCAGGGCATGATAGAGGAGATCGGCCACCTCGTAGACCAGCCGCTCATCGTCTTCCCCCTTGGCGGCCACGATGGTTTCCACTACCTCCTCACCGATCTTCTTGAGGATCTCGTTTTCCCCTGCGGCGAAAAGGCGGCAAGTATAGGAGCCCTCCTTGGGGTTGACTTTGCGGTCCCGGATGACGTCGAACAAGTCCTCTAGTATGGTGCTCATCCCTGGTTGGTCCTTGGTCAGATGGTCAGTTAGTCCTTGATCCGACCATTTGACCACCCGACCATCCAACCATTTGACCAAACAGCGATAGAAGCAACTCTGTTGCCCGGTGTGGCAGGCCGGGCCGCGCGGCTCTACACGAAGCAGCAAGGTGTCAGCGTCGCAATCATAGCGTATCTCCACGATGCGCTGGGTGTTGCCTGAGGTAGCCCCCTTATGCCACAACTCGGACCGGCTGCGGCTCCAGAAATGGGCCTCGCCTGTGGAGATGCTCTTTTCTAGAGCCTCGCGGTTCACGTAGGCCAGCATCAGCACCTGCCCCGTCCGCGCATCCTGAACGATAGCCGGCACCAGGCCCTGGTCGTCCCATTTGATGTCCGTTTTCAATTCCACTGGTCACTCCAGATCGTTATAATCTAACCGGCACGCCCTGCACCACCAGGTACTCCTTGACTTGAGCTATGGTCAATTGCTGGTAGTGGAAGAGGGAAGCGGCCAGAGCAGCATCAGCCTTGCCAACGGTAAGAGCCTGGTAGAAGTGCTCCAGTTTACCTGCCCCGCCTGAGGCAATGACCGGGATGGACACCGCCTCGGCGATGGCTCGGGTCAACTCCACGTCGTAGCCTTCTTGGGTGCCATCGCAATCCATACTGGTGAGCAGGATCTCCCCCGCCCCTCGTTCATCCACCTCTCTAGCCCATTCTACGGCATCAAGCCCCATCGGCGTGCGCCCACCGTGGATGTAGACTTCCCACTGAGGGGTTCCAGTCCGATCAATCCTTATGTCCGTTGTCACCACTCGCTTGGCATCAATCGCCACCACGATGCACTGGCTGCCGAAGTGCTTCGCCCCCTGGGTGATCAGCGGTGGATTCTTGACCGCGGCAGTGTTGATCGAGACCTTGTCGGCTCCGGCCATCAGGATGTCTCTTATATCCTCGATGGTGCGAATGCCCCCGCCCACGGTGAAGGGGATAAAGACGGCATCGGCTACGTGGCGCACCATCTCGATGGTGATGTCGCGGCGCTCATGGGAGGCCGTGATATCCAGGAAGACCAGCTCATCGGCCCGCTCGGCATCGTAGACCTGGGCCTGCTCCACCGGGTCCCCCGCATCCCGCAGGTTGACAAAATTGATCCCTTTGACCACCCGCCCGTCTTTGACATCCAAACAGGGGATGATCCTCTTAGCTAACATCTTGACCTCCCTCCCTCAATTCGCTGATTCGCTGATTCGCTGATTCGCTCATTCGCTGATTCGCTGATTCGCTCATTCGCTGATTCGCTCGCTATCTCTATCGCCTCCCGCAATTCCAGCGCTCCACTGTACAGCGCCTGGCCGATGATGACGCCCTCCACCCCGCTGGCCTCGGCCTCCTTGAGGCGGCGCAGATCATCCAATGACGAAACGCCTCCTGAGGCGACAACCTTTAACCCCGTGTGCTGAGCCAACTCCCTCACGGCCTCGAAATTGACCCCGCAGAGCATTCCGTCGCGGGCGACATCGGTGTAAACGACGCGCTCCACGCCCAGTTCCTTCACTCGAAGAGCCAGCTCAGTGGCGCTCACGGATGAGACCTCCTGCCAGCCGTGAGTAGCTGCCCTTCCCCCTCGGGCATCAATTCCCACCACGATTCTCTCCGCTCCAAAGCGCTGGACAGCCTCGGCCACCAGGCTCGGCTCTTTTACGGCCACCGTCCCCAAGATGACCCGGGCCAGGCCTAGCCCCAACGCTCCCTCGATGTCGGCCAGGGTGCGCAGGCCGCCGCCCAACTGGACGGGAATCCCCACCGCAGCCGTCAACTCCTCCACCACCCGCAGATTCGCTGAGGCCAGGCCGAAGGCGCCATCGAGGTTAACCACGTGCAGCCACTCGGCACCCTGCGAAGCCCAGTGCTCCGCCATGGCCACAGGATCATCGGAGAAGACGGTTTCCGCCTCAGGGCGACCCTGACGCAGGCGGACACACTTTCCCCGACGCAGATCAATGGCAGGAAAGACAATCATATCAACATCGTGAAGTTGTGCAGAATCCTTAGCCCCACCGCCTGGCTCTTCTCAGGATGGAACTGGATGCCAAAGACATTGCTCTGGCCAATGATAGAGGCATAGTCAACCCCGTAGTCGGTAGTAGCCAGGACGATTGCTAGATCATCGGGAGCGACGTAGTAGGAATGGACGAAGTAGGCATAGCTGCCATCGGTCACACCTTCCAGGAGAGGGCTGGCTCGCTGGATGTGAATCTGGTTCCAACCGATTTGGGGCACCTTGAGGTCAACCTCGAGGCGCTTGACCTTGCCGCCAAAGACGCACAGTCCCCGGTGCTGGCCCATCTCCTCGCTCTCCTCGAAGAGGAGCTGCACACCCAGGCAGATGCCCAGTAAGGGCCGCCCCCGGGCTATGGCCTGGCGGATGACATCGGCCAGCCCGGCTTGCTCCAGATTGGACATCGCTTGGCCAAAGGCCCCCACGCCGGGCAGTACCACTGCCGATGCTGATTCGATGGTCTCTGGATGAGCGGTGACCACCGCCTCCGCTCCCACGTGCTCAAAGGCCCGCTGGACGCTGCGCAGGTTCCCCATTCCGTAGTCAATGATAGCAATCATCTTCTTTGACGCTTGACGTTCATCTACAACACCCCTTTGGTTGAGGGGATGCCCTCCCTCCGGGGGTCCATCCTCGTCGCCGCTCCCAGCGCCCGCCCCAACGCTTTGAAAAGGGCCTCGGCCTGGTGATGGTCATCGCGGCCGTAGACGACGCGGGCGTGAAGGTTCAGGCGGGCGTGATGAGCCAGGGTCTCCAGGAAATGCGGGATAAGGCTGGTGGCCAAACCCCCGATGCGAGGGGTGGCGAAATCGGCTTCCACCACCGCGTAGGCCCGTCCACCCAAATCGAGGGCTACAAAAGCCAGCGCCTCATCCATGGGCACGTAACTGTGGGCCATGCGCACGATGCCTTCTCGCTCCCCCAGGGCCTCATCAAGGGCCTTCCCCAGGCAGATGGTCACGTCCTCCACCGTGTGGTGCTCGTCCACCTCCAGGTCCCCCTGGGCGTGCACCGTCAGATCGAAGAGGCCGTGGAGGGCCAGATGGCTCAGGAAGTGGTCCAGCGCCCCCACGCCAGTGGCGATATCAGCTCTTCCCACGCCGTCCAAATCCAACTCGACGCGAATCTTCGTTTCCCTGGTTTCCCGCTCGACTATTCCTTTTCGCATTCCTCAACTCGCTTTCAGTAGCAGGCATGCTACCCTGTCAGTGTCTGCAAATAGCTCGAAAGCGCCGACTTGAATTGTGTGAAGACCGATTCCACACCTTCTATGCCTTCATACATACGGCTCCAATCCAATTCAAAACCATAGCCATGATAGACGACTCGAGATCTATGACGATTTCCTCACGGAGTTCTTCTGGCTTCATAGCAATACCTTCCCTCTGGTTTCAACGAGCCGGGTAAAGGGGGTTGGGGGACTCAAGGGAACAATATCCAAGGGGATCTGTAATTCTTCCTCAAGCCGCGCTCCCAGTTCATAAAACTTCCATCCCGGAACGCCATCGCAAGCCAGATCCAGATCCTTCGCTTGCGTCGGTGTTTCCAAAGCACTGCCAAAGAGGATGAGGCGTGTAGCACCATACGCCTTTGCCAAAGCTATAGCTCTTTCAATTTGCGTTTGCTGGATTCCCATGGTCTTTACTCCTTTTTGTCAACTCATTTTCCTGAGCATGGCGAGCAAGGCATCGGTGTGCTCAGGTTTACCTGTGCTGATTCGTATGCAATCCCTGAGACCAGGCTTGTCGAAATAGCGTATGAGAATCCCCTCCCTCTCCAGGGACAGCTTAAGCTGACGGGCGTCCCGTCCCACGACGCGGCAGAGGATGAAATTGCTCCTACTGGGGTAGGGACGCAAGAAGTCGAACTTCCCCAACTCGGTATAGAGCCTCTCCCGCTCGGCCACGATCCGCTGCACGTTGGCCTGCAGATAGTCCAGGTCGTCCAACGAGGCCAGGGCTGCGGCTTGAGCGGCCACGTTGACGTTGTAGGGCTGCTTGATCTTCCACAGGTGTCGGATGATGCCCAGAGGAAAGATGCCGTATCCGATCCGCAGGCCAGCCAACCCGGCCCACTTGCTGAAGGTTTTGAGTACGATGAGGTTGGTATGCTCAGGCACCATGTCCACCACGCTAACGCCGCTGAACTCCCCGTAGGCTTCGTCAACGACCACTACCAGGGGAAGCTCTAGCAACTGCAGGAGATCCTCCCGCGAGGTCAAGCTGCCATCGGGGTTGTTGGGGGAGTTTACGAACAACAGCTTCCTGGTCAAATGGTCGGATGGTCTGATGGTCGGGTGGTCAAGAACCTGACGGCGTATCCCCTCCACGTCGAGGGAGAAATCGGCCCGACGGGGAACCCGCACTACCTCCGCCCCGCAGATGGCGGCATCGAAGGAGTACATGCCGAAGGTGGGCGGACAGTTGATGATCGCCTCCCCCGGTCTCAAGAAGAGGCGCATGACCAGGTCAATGAGCTCATCGGAGCCACTGCCGAACATGATGTGAGCCTTATCTACGCCGATGTAGTCTTGAATGGCCTCCCGCAGGAGGGTATGCCCAGGATCCGGGTAGATGTGGTAACCCCGGTCATCGGCCAGAGCAGCCAGGGCTCGCGGCGAGGGGCCATAGAGGTTCTCGTTGCCGTCCAGCTTGACGATGCGCTCCGCAGGCAAGCCCAAACGAGCACTCAGCACTTCAAAGGGCTCGATGGGGGTATATTCTTCCATTTCGTAGATGTCAGGGCGGAGGAAATCCTCAACGTTGAAAGCAGCCATCCAGTTCGCCTCCCACAATCACACCGCCTGTGTCATTGCGAGTCTTCCATGGCGCGGCCCGCCATTCTAAAGGACAGAAACACTGCCCATCCTGTCATTGCGAAGGCGCGGTGTGTGCGCCTGAAGCAATCCCCAATTCGCGAGATGGGGATTGCTTCGGCGGAAGAGCGCCGCCTCGCAATGACAGAAAGAAGTTTCTGAGTAGCCGAAGGCGAAGCAATCTCCTCCGTAACGCGGAGATTGCTTCGGCGCAAACAGCGCGCCTCGCAATGACACTTGGTGACTAACGTGATCAAGCTATTCCCGATCTCTTATCACGTCCGCGATCCGCTTCATCAGGTGGTTGATCTCCTTCAGCCTGAGCTTGTGGCTGGCGCGGTTAACGATCAGACAGGCTTCGGAGGACATGATCTCGTCAATCTCCACCAGGTTGTTCTCGCGCAGGGTGCACCCCGTGTCAACCATATCCACGATGAGATCGGCCAGGCCCACCTGAGGGGCCAATTCTACCGAGCCTGAGAGACTGACCACCTCGGCCGAGAGGCCTTGTTTCAGAAAATGCTGGCGGGTGAGGCAGGGATATTTGGTAGCCACTCGCAGCCTGTGGCGCAGGTGCAGGTTCTCGTCCTGACACTCCGGCGGTCCAGCCACTACCAGCCGGCAGCGGCCGAAGCCCAGGCCCATCGGCTCATAGACATCCCGCTGCTCCTCGCGCAATACGTCACGGCCAACGATCCCCAGATCGGCCGCCCCGTGCTCCACGTAGATGGGCACGTCGGCGGGCCTGATCACCATGAAGCTGAGGCCCTGCTGCGGCTCCTCCCACAGAAGGCGGCGGGAGGAGAGGATTTCCATGAGGCCCGCACAGCCCAGGTCTCGGAAAAGCTCGAGGCAAGGGTGGAGGAGACGCCCTTTTGGCAAAGCTACACTCAAGGGAGCAAGGGAGCAAGGGCGCAGGGGAGCAAGGGCCCGCCCTGAGCGGAGCCGAAGGGAGAAGGTCTCACTCATGCAAAATCTCCTCCAGTTTTCTCCAGCTCACCCAGCGCTGGCTATCCGCTGTGGCCAGCAAAGCCCTTTCCTCGTCCCCGGTCACGATGACCCAGGAAATCCCCCGCCCTCGGGCATACTCCAGCAAGCCAGCTTCGTCACGGCCCATCACATCCACTTCCACCTTCAGCCCCCGGTGGCGCAGGCATTGCAGTGTAGCTCTACCCGTCGAGCCCGCGCCAGCAGCCACCAGAAGGTGGGGAGCCAGGTTTACTTTTTGCTCGCCCTGTTCCTCCAGGGCCAGCAGCACCCGCTCCACCCCTAGCCCGAAGCCCACGGCAGGCAGGGGGCGGCCATAGAGACCGATGAGATCGTCGTAGCGCCCGCCGTTGCAGATGGAGAAACCCAGGCCGGGGCTGAAGCCCTCGATGGTGACGCCCGTGTAATAGTCCATACCCCGCGCCTCGCCCAGATCAATCACCAGGTGCTCAGCCAGGCCCTGGGCCGATAGCAGATCGTAAACTTGGCTCAGGTTCTCTATGGCCTGGCAAGCACCGGCGTTGGGGGCGAGGCTGGCCGCTCGCTCCAATGTCTCCTTGCCACCACAGAGGTGGGGTAGCTCGCCCAAAGCTGTCGCGTGGCTGTCGCTTATCTTCCATTCCCGCAGAGACTTCCTTAAGCCTGCCTCATCCTTGCGGTCAATGGCTCCCTTGAGCTCCCCCACCTGAGCTGGCGACAGATTTAGCTCGGCCACGATGGCTCTGAAAAAAGCCATCTGCCCCAGGTTGATCTGAAAGCCCTGGAGGCTCACCTGCCGCAAGGCTTCAATCACTATAGAGATCATTTCAGCGTCGGCTTCGGGCCCAGGGGCGCCGATAAGCTCCAATCCTGCCTGGTAGAACTCCCGCTGGCGGCCCGCCTGGGGCTCCTCAAAGCGAAAGACGTTGCTGAGATAATAGAAGCGGAGGGGCAGGGGCAGGTTGTGCAGCTTGGTCCCCACGATGCGGGCCACCTGGGTGGTGATGTCGGGGCGCAGGGCCAGGATGTTGCCCTCGCGGTCCAGCACGCGGAAGATCCTTCTCTCAAAATCGGCATCGCTGCCAGCCATCAGGACGTCGTAGTGTTCGTAGGTGGGAGGGATGATCTCCGTATAGGCCCAGCTCTCGAACAGTTGACGCCAGGTGGCCATCAGCTTCGAGAGCTTAGCCGCGTCCTCCAGAAAAAGGTCGCGCACGCCGCAGGGCAGTGCAGCTTTGAAGGCCCCTTCATAAACCATGGTATCCCCCTCCTTCTCGCTCTTCCTTAACAGCATCGCCCAATAGTGCACTAACTCTTAGGGGCCTCTAACTGCTTCACGATAGTTTTCATCTCTGCCATCACATCCTCCACATCTGGTTCCTCACAGTGAATGTGCTCTTCAGGCTTATCAAAGGGGTGATAATGTGGTGATTAGCGATATTACCCGTATCCTACTCACTCCATCTCCAGCCAATTCTTCCCCACCTTCATGTCCACCTTCAGCGGCGCGTCCAACTGGAAGGCGCCTTCCATGATGGACTTGACCAGGGGGGCGACCACTTCCAGCTCGCCCTCAGGCACCTCCAGGACCAGCTCGTCGTGAACCTGGAGGGTCATGCCACTCCTCAAGCCCCGCTCCTTCAGGGCCTGGTGCAGCCGGATCATGGCGATCTTGATGATGTCAGCCGCCGAGCCTTGTATGGGGGCGTTGATGGCCATCCGCTGGGCGGCGGCCCTGACGTTTTGATGGGCCTTGCTGTCACTTTGCAGCTCGGGGAAGTAGCGCCGCCGGCCGAGGAGGGTCTCCACGTAGCCCACATCGCGAGCCTTGCGCTTGGTCTCATCGAGGTAGGCTTTGACCCGCGAGTACTTGGCGAAGTATTCCTCGATAAAGCGATCTGCCTCCTTCTGGGAGAGCCCTGTCCGCTGAGCCATGCCGTAGCCACTCATGCCGTAAGAGATGCCGAAGTTGATGCTCTTGGCCACGCGCCGCATCTCTCGATCCACCTGGTCCAAGGGCACATCGAAGAGGAAAGCAGCGGTGCTGGTGTGGATGTCCTCACCCCGCGCGAAGGTGGCCAGCATCGCAGGGTCCTGGGAGATGTGGGCCAGGATACGCAACTCCACCTGGGAGTAGTCAGCAGCCAGGAGCACCGAGCCGTTCTCGGCCACGAAGGCGCGGCGCACCTCCCGCCCTACATCGGTGCGAATGGGGATGTTCTGGAGGTTGGGGTCTGATGAATTGTGGACTACGATACCCTGAGCCATATATTGCTTGACCTCTTCAACGGCGATGTCGTACATGGGCACCGGGGCCTCACAAGAGATTTCGGTGACCGTTACCTCATAGTATTGGCCCTCGACAGCTTCACGTAAGAAGTCAACCTCCTGTGTTGCCTCTTCATTCGGCAGCGAATCCATAATCCACTCGGCGCGAGGGAGCGTAATCGTCTGCCGCCCCGCAACCAATTTGTGGGCGAAAACGGCGATAGCCTGCGGTACTCTCCCATCGGCGCCACGATGGACAGCGTACAAGCGTGGCTTTAAGGTCTCGATGTCAAAGTCGCCGGGAAGGGTAAGCAATTCGGCGGTGCTCTTCTTACTACAAGAGATTGCCGCAAGTTTCGCGCAGGCTTCTCGCTTTCGTAGGGAGAGGAAACCGATGTGATCATGGAAAATTCGCTTGGAGCGGTCACCTACAATCCGGAGTGTGTATCGTCGGGCATAGCCGCGAGGATCAGGCGATCCTCTCGAAATAGAAGATGGGATACCAAACAGCGTGAGCAGTTGCTGGACATCCTCAAGCATGGCTAGGCTAGTGGATCGAACTGCGATTTGGTCACCAACATGCCCATCACCCTCAAAGTATCCACGAAGAAAAGCGGCAACAATGGGTTTGGGAGCGTTAAAAAGGCTCGGTGGAACTCGGATCTTACCAGAGAGACCACCAGCGCCAAGTTGCTCTAAGGCTCCCCCGATATCAACCCCCGAAACCTCCAATACAGGGCAGGATTTAGTTATCCGTCGAACTGCTGGCTTTCCAAAGATGCGCTCGATGATCTGTTCAAAATGGTGAACTAGATGTTCCTCATCCCAGTCAAACGACAGGACAACTTTGGCTGGCTTATCATTGTAGTTGCTCCGGGCGATGTGCCCATCGGCGAGGGTATATCCGACCAACTCTGCCAGGCCCACAGTCCACGCCCTTGGGAGTGTAGGCGTCTTTCGTGTGCGATATTCGGTTGTGCAATCCAGATCAAGCGCAACTTGCTCCCCGAAAAGTCCTTCGACGAAACTCATGTACACAGGTGTGCCAACGGTTATATCACTCGCTTTCACCCACTTGCCTTTGCTCCGCAGGCGGTGATCCGGACTGCACTGCAGCGTTATCCCACTAGAGAGCTTCAAGACAACCACCGGCTTCTCGCCCGTCGCTTGCCAATCGAGGACTCGACGTGGGCCATATGGTGTGCGAATGAGATCCCCAGGTTGCACGGTTTCGATGCCGACAAGCCCTCGCTGAGTACTAACTAAGGTCCCAGCGGGAAGGCAGGAGATGCGACCGGTGACGGTGCCCGTCTGGTTGTAAGAGGTGTGTACCCGCCCTGTATCTTTGTTCACCAACTGTGGCAGGGCGTCCACGTAGGTGGACTTCAGCTTGGCCAGTTCCCGCTGCTCCAGGATGAGTTCTATGACCGGATGTTGCCCCCGCAGTCTCTCCAGTACGTCGGCCGAGGTGGAGTAATGGCCTGACTCGGTCTTCCTGACCCCCTGCGCCGATAGCCCTAGCTTGATGAACAGGGCGTCGCTGAGCTGCTGGGTGGAGTTGACGTTGAAAGGGTAGCCCACCATCTCCTGGATCTCCCGCTCCAGGGCGCTCAGTTGCCCATGGAGCTGACGGGACATTTCCCCCAGGTACTTCACATCCAGCCTCACTCCCTTCATCTCCATCTCAGCCAACACAGGCACCAGGGGCATCTCCACCTCGGTGAAGAGGGGCCATAGCTCCTTCTCCCTTAGCCCCGGCTCGAGTACCTTCACCAGGCGATGGGCCATGTCCACGTCGGCACAGGCATAGGGGGCCACCTGGGCGATGGGCACTTGAGCCATAGTAAGCTGTCCCTTGCCGCTGCCGATGAGGTCAGTGATAGGCTTCATCTCCACCCCCAGGCGCGCCCAAGCCAGGTTCTTGAGGCCCAGGTTGCGACTGCCAGGATCGGCCAGCCACTCGGCGATCATGGTGTCGAAGGACAGGCCCTTAACCTGCGCGCCGTGACGCACCAGAACGGTGAGATCGTACTTGCTGTTGTGGGCATACTTGGCAATAGACTCGTCTTCCAGCACCGGCCCAAGCTTTTCCAAAACGTAATCGAGGGAAAGTTGCTCCTCTGCTCCCTTGCTCCCCTGCTCCCTTGCTCCTCTGCTCCCCTGCTCCCCTGCTCCCAGCCCGTGCCCCACGGGAATATAGTACCCCTCTCCCTCCCTATCCGTCAGGGCGATGCCCACCAAATCAGCCACCATCGCGTCGGTGCTGGTGGTCTCTACGTCCAGGGTGATGGCCGCCGCTGACGATAGCCGAGCCACCAGTTCTCCCAGGGCCTTCTCATCCCCCACGATGTGATAGTTGGCGGAAGGTGCTTGCTCCACCCTGGCTTCCTCGAACATGGTGAGCTGCTGAGGGGGGCCCCGGCGTTCCCTCTCGGGCTTCGTCTCGGAGGGCAACCGATCTACCAGGGAACGGAACTCCAGTTCCCAGAACATCTCTATCACCTTGTTACGATCAGACTCGCCCGCACGGCAGGACTCCAGATCCAGTCCAATGGGTACATCGTTGATAATGGTTGCCAGACGCTTGCTGAGGAAAGCGCTCTCGCGGCCCTCCTCCAGGGCTTTGCGGAAACGGGAGCTCTCCACCTCGTCGAGGTGGGCGTAGATTCCCTCCACGCTGCCATATCGCTGGAGGAGCTGGGTCGCCGTCTTCTCGCCGATGCCTCGCACGCCGGGGATGTTGTCGGAGGTGTCTCCAACCAGGGCTTTGTAGTCAATGAGCTGGTGGGGCTGGAGGCCATAGCGTTTCTCAATGCCATCCAGATCGTACACTATGGTATCGGAGAAGACGCGGCGGGAGGTCAGCACCCGCGTGTGATCGTCAATGAGCTGGAAAGCGTCGGTGTCCCCGGTGACGATCAGGATTTCCAAGCCCTCCTGTTCCGCCTGCTGAGCCAGGGTGCCCAGCACGTCGTCAGCCTCGTAGCCTTCCACCTCGATGATAGGGATGTTCATAACGTGGAGGATGTCGTGGATGCGCTCCATCTGGATTCGCATTTCGTCGGGCATCTTGACCCGGTGGGCTTTGTACTCCTTGTACTCCTGGTGGCGAAAGGTCTTACCCACGTCGAAGGCCACGGCGATGTAGTCGGGCTTCTCGTCGCGGAGCACGTTGAGGAGCATGGAGGTGAAGCCGAAGACCGCGTTGGTCAGCTCACCTTTGGAGGTGCTTAAGGTCGGCGGCAGAGCGAAGTAAGCGCGGTAGGCCAAAGCGTGGCCATCAATGAGCACCAATTTCCCTTTGGACATTCGAATCTCCCTTCCTGATTGCCTTCGCCCTTATTTTACCACCTTATGGCCGAAAGTCAACCGCATCTTGCCAAACATCCCCCAATGTGATACAATTGAGATAACTCAACGGAACCGATCAAAGACTTCTTTTGGGGGAAAGCATAATGGCTGTATCCTACGCTGATGCCAAGATCGAGGTCGAAAGGCTGGTAGAGCGTTTCGCCAGGCTGACCGCCCACAATCGCAAGCGATACAATGAACCCGCCACCCGGCAGGAGTTCATTTTGCCCCTTTTCCGCGCCCTGAACTGGAACGTCGAAGACACCCGCGAGGTAAGTCCAGAGGAGAGGGTATCGCGTGGCTTCGTGGACTTTGCCTTCCGCCTGGGCGGCATCCCCCGCTTCTTCCTGGAGACCAAGAAAATCCCTGAGAACCTGGAAGACCCCCGCTGGGCGCAGCAGGCCATCAACTACGCCTGGCTCAAAGGCGTCACCTGGGCTGTCCTCACCGACTTTGAGGGGCTCAAGGTGTTCAACGCCGAGTGGCAAGAGACCATCCCCGCCCGCGCCATTTTCAAAGACCTCTGTTGGGAGGAGTATCTGGATCGCTTTGACGATCTGTGGTTGCTGTCGCGTCCGGCCATGGAGGGGGGAGCGCTCGACCAGGCTGCTGAGGCGGTGGGCCGGAAGGTGAAGAAGACGCCGGTGAACCGCCTGCTGTTCGCCGACCTGACCGAGTGGCGACGGGAGCTTTTCCGCTACCTGCGACCCTACAACCCTCAGTGGTCCATCGAGCAGATTGACCAGGCCGTGCAGCGCATCCTCGACCGGCTGATCTTCATCCGCACCTGCGAGGACCGCGAGATCGAGCCTCCCCTCCTGCGGCCGCTGTTGCGCCAGTGGCACGAGCAAGATCGCAAAGGAGACCTGGTGGCGGAGCTCAATCAGTTGTTCCGCCAGTTCGACGCCACCTACGACACCCTCCTCTTCGCTCCCCACCTCTGCGAGCAGTTGAAGAGCGAGCCTGCTCCCTTCGAGATGGTCATCAAGGGCTTGCACGATGTGCCCGGAGGCTACGGCTTCTACGACTTCAACGCCATTGACGCCGACGTGCTGGGCACCATTTACGAGCAATACCTGGGCCACCGGGCGCAGGACCCGGAGGGCAAGCAAGTTGTGGACAGGCGAGCCAAGCGCAAAGCCCAGGGCATCTATTACACGCCGCAGTTCGTGGTGCGCTACATCGTAGGCCAGACCCTGGGCCGTTTGCTGCACGAGCGAGACTACGAGCAAGCCCGCCAGGTGAAGGTGCTCGACCCGGCCTGCGGCTCCGGCTCTTTCCTCATCGAAGCCTTTGACGTGCTGGATCGCTACCTGGCCGGGGTGCGCGGCCAGAACGCTCCCCTCTCCCGCCCTGTGGGAGAGGGGCCGGGGCTTGCCCTGAGCCAAGCCTGCCCTGAGCTTTGCCGAAGGGCCGAAGGGGTGAGGGCGGCCGGGGACATCCACGACTTCGCCCGCCGCATGGAGATCCTGACCGGCAACCTGTACGGCGTGGACCTGGATGCCCAGGCAGTGGAGATCGCCCGCTTAAACCTCTTGCTCAAGGCCGTGAACCAGCGCGGCGAGTTGCCCAGGCTGGACAACATCCGTC